>CAYUMT010000008.1:0-7603 GCA_964446015.1 Hadarchaeota archaeon (SeqCode) | reverse complement strand
AATATCGACCCTTCCATCGCCCACATCACTCCACTTTTCTGACCCTATCTTTTTCACCCGTTTAGCTTGGTGAGGTGCCAGTATCTTAATATCGACCCTTCCATCGCCCACATCACTCCACTTTTCTGACCCTATCTTTTTCACCCGTTTAGCTTGGTGAGGTGCCAGTATAGTAAACTTTATTCCATGCTCGGCCAACGCATCCAGCGTTTCGAGATCTACGGCAGTTTCCGGGAGCCACATTCCCTCCGGCTTTCTACCGAATCTGTGTTCAAAATCCCTTATCCCCCAGATCACCTGAGTGCGCTTGTCCCTACTGTTGGCGAGGGGCATAATCAGGTGATTGTAGGCCTGTGCGATAGCCGAGCCGTGTCCAGAAAATCTCTTTTGGCTTTCCCTATCCGCTTCAATTATAGCCCGATAAATATCCGGCGTATGTCTTTCCATCCAAGAGAGCAAAGTCGGGCCAAAGTTGAAACTTATCTTCGAGTAGTTGTCGACCAGCTCTATGATCTTCCCGCTGGGATTTAGAATCCGTGAGGCCGTATTAGGGGCATAACACTCTGCAGTTATCCTCTCGTTCCAGTCATGGTAAGGGTAAGCTGAATCCTGTACCTCTACCTCCTCCAGCCAAGGATTCTCCCTCGGTGGTTGATAGAAGTGGCCGTGAACGCAAACGTATCGGTCCATGCCTACCCCCCCATCTTGAACAACACAAAACTGAAAGGTCTTACGGTCAATTCTTGTTGTATACTTACCTTTTCTTGTATTAATGAGCCGCTGCCCATCCATCTCGCTTCGGAAGAATCAATAACCTTTATCCATCCCGTTCCAGGGAGATCGAAACGAAAAGTTACATCTCTGCAGTTAAAATTCATAACGGAAAACACCCGACTGTCATCTTGCCGCCTTCTGAGAAAGACCAGCCTTTTCCCCTCCACGCCTGTGACCTCAAGGCTATTTTTGTCGGGATTGATAAGAGCTGGTGATTCCATTCTCAGCTTAATCAGCCTTCGGTAGAATTCAAGGAGAACTTTATGCTTGCCATCTTTTCTCATCCCCCAATTTATCTTAGACCGAAGAAACGAGGCTTGGCTTTGAGGATCTGGAGGCGCGTCCTGCCATCCAAATGCCTGAAACTCCGATTTACGTCCTTCTCGAACGGCGGTTATCAGCTCAGGATTTGAGTGGTTGACAAAGTAGAGGAACGGCGATTCTTCTCCGTACTCCTCACCCATGAAAAGCAGGGGGATATATGGCGAGAGAATCACAGCGCCCGCCGCAAGCTTCAAAGCTTCAAACGACACAAGCTTGGATAATCTCTCCCCCAGCATCCTGTTGCCTACCTGGTCGTGGTTCTGAGAGAATACGATAAATTTATTGCCTGGCAGATCCTTCGTTGAATTTCCATGATTTCTCTTCCGATACTGAGAATACTGATCCGAATAAACAAATCCTTCCTTTATGGATTTTAAAAAATGATCTATCCCGCCAAAATCGATGTAATATCCGCCCTTTTCACCTGTAAGAAGTGTGTGTAATGAATGGTGAAAGTCATCGCACCACTGGGCGTCAAGACCATAACCGCCCTGTTCTATCGGCCTTATCACCCTTGAATCGTTCAGGTCACTCTCGGCTATTAGATAAAACTTAACACCTTGGCTTGATGAGAACTCTTCAACCCTCTGTGCAAGTTCCTGCAGGAAAGGTTTGGCACTCATGTCAAATATACCATGTATGGCATCTAGGCGAAGAGCGTCCACGTGATAGTTCCTCGACCAATGCAGGGCATTTTCGATGAAAAAATTTCTCACCTCGTTGCTGTAGGCACCGTCGAAGTTTATGGCGTTGCCCCAAGGTGTTTTGTATTTTTCGGTGAAGTATGGGCCAAAATCCCTGAGATAACTGCCTTCAGGCCCAAGGTGATTGTAGACAACATCAAGAATAACGGCCATTCCCAGCCCGTGGCAGATATTGACAAGCCTTCTCATACCCTCTGGGCCGCCGTAAGAGTTCTGCACGGCAAAGGGATAGACTCCGTCATACCCCCAGTTCCTCTCCCCCGGAAATTGGGCCACGGGCATTATCTCTATAGCATTTACCCCCAAGTTGATGAGATCGTTAATTCTCGGGATTATGGCCTCGAAAGTTCCTTCCGAGGTGAATGCACCCACGTGAATTTCATAAATAATCATCTTTTCTAGAGGTATGCCGGACCATATTCCATCCTCCCATTTAAAATTGCCGTGGTCCACAACCTGTGAAGGCCCGTGTACCCCCTGTGGCTGAAAATGAGATACAGGATCTGGCCTTTCAAGGGATCCCCCAAGGCTGTAGAGATAAAGCGTTCCGGGAAAGACATCGTCAGCCGCAGTCCTCCAATAGCCCATCTCGTCCTTCTCCATTGGAATGGCCCTTTTTTCAGGGGAAACTATCCTAACGGCCACATCCTTCAAAAAAGGTGCCCAAACCACGAACCCGCATCTTCCGTTGCCGAGATAATGGGCGCCAATTTTCATTTTTAATCACTTTTCCTAAGGAAAAGAATTCCGAGGGGCGGTAGGGTCAGGGATAGAGATTGATGCCTTCCGTGAAAAGGAACCGGCATAGCCTCAACGCCTCCAAAATTCCCTTGCCCACTTCCTCCGTACAACTTGGAGTCGCTGTTTAAGATCTCCCTCCAAGATCCACCCTCAGGGACACCAACCCTGTAATTGTAGCGCGGAACCGAGGTGAAGTTGCAGACAACGAGCATGACATCCTTTTTAGAGTTTCCCTTTCGAAGGAATGAGATAACGCTCTGTTCCCATCCACCAAAGTCCACCCACTCAAATCCGCTGGGCTCAAAATCCATTTCATGTATGAGGGGCTCCCTTCTGTATAGGTCATTCAAGTCCCGCACCCATTTCTGAATACCTTGGTGCGGTTGGTACTGGAGAAGATGCCAGTCCAAACTCTGCTCGTGATCCCACTCCCGCCACTGCCCGAATTCCGCACCCATAAATAATAGTTTCTTGCCAGGATGAGCAAACATGTAACCCAACAGAAGACGGAGATTCGCGAACTTCTGCCAATCATCGCCTGGCATTTTTCCGATTAAGGAGCCCTTTCCATGAACGACTTCATCGTGGGAAATGGACAGCAGGAAGTTTTCTGTGAAGGCATACCAAATACTGAATGTGAGCTGATTGTGGTGATACTTCCTGTAAATTGGGTCTCTAGAGAAATAATCCAGTGTGTCGTGCATCCAACCCATGTTCCACTTCATGCCAAAGCCCAACCCCCCATCATGAGTGGGCCGGGACACCATCGGCCATGCTGTTGATTCCTCAGCAATCGTCTGGACGTCTGGAAAATTTTTATAAACTTCCTCGTTGAAGCGGCGCAAAAAATCTATGGCCTCAAGATTTTCTCTCCCACCGTACTTATTGGGGATCCATTCACCTTCCCTTCTAGAGTAGTCCAAGTAGAGCATGGATGCTACCGCGTCCATGCGCAGACCATCGGCGTGATATTTATCCAGCCAAAAAATTGCGCTGCTGATCAGAAAGTTCCGCACCTCATTACGTCCGTAGTTAAAGATGTAGCTTTTCCAATCCGGATGGAAACCTTTTCTCGGGTCAGAGTGCTCATAAAGGTGAGTACCATCAAAATAGACCAGCCCGTGTTCATCATCGGGGAAGTGTGAGGGAACCCAGTCCAAGATCACGCCAACACCATGCTGATGTAGATGATCAATCAAGTACATAAAGTCCTGAGGATTGCCGTAACGGCTAGTTGGTGCAAAATAACCGGATGTCTGGTATCCCCATGAGCCATAAAAGGGATGTTCCATCACGGGCAGAAACTCAACATGAGTGAAACCCATCTGCTTTGTATATTCAGCCAGCTTTGGTGCCATCTCCCTATATATCATGAATCGATTCCCCTCTTCCGACACGCGCATCCAAGAGCCCAAATGTACCTCGTAAATTGAAATAGGAGAATTAAGAGAATTGTGCTCGCGTCGTTTTTTCATCCATTCATTATCCTCCCAAATATACCTCATATCTCTAACGATCGAAGCAGTCTTGGGTGGCACCTGTGTGTGAAACGAGAATGGGTCGGCCTTGTCAACACGATAACCCCCGTGCTTGGAAACGATGTGATACTTATAGAGGGTACCCTCAGAAACTTCAGGTATAAAACCCTCCCAAATGCCCGAGCCGTCCTCCCTTACCTTCAAGGCATGTGATTCTGAACGCCATTCATTAAAGTCACCAATTACGGATAACTCCTCGGCGTTTGGCGCCCAGACTGCAAAATAGGTGCCATTAACGCCATCATTCGTCATTAAATGGGAACCCAATTTTTCATAAAGCCGAAAATGACTCGCCTCTTTTGATAGGTAGATATCATAATCGCTTAGTAGACTTACATCGTGTATTACACTGCTATTATTTTCTCCAAATTTACTTACTCTATTTCGCAGCTGATTGCCTCCCTAAAATAAACTTTATCCCCTTGATAGGGATGATAACCCAGTCTGGACGGTTGTTTAGTTCATATCCGAGTTCGTAGACGGCCTTTTCCAGGAGTAAAGCGTTTAGCAATATTTCCAGCTCTTCCCTTTTTTCCGGCAAAAGAGGAGTGCCCTTAACTGTCTTTAGATAAGAACCCAGAAAGACGCCACTGACATAGTGGTACCAAAGCTCTGCCCATGGTTCCAAAATTGGAATGTCCTCTGGCCTGATTGAAGCGTGGTGAAGAAGGGCACTATAAGCAGCATAATGAAATGATCGAATCATGCCAGCTACGTCTCGAAGAGGCGATCGCTTTAATCTCCTTTCGCTCAATGTGCGCGCGGGTTCTCCCTCAAAATCGAAAATTACAAAATTATTTCCCGTGAAAAGAACCTGCCCGAGGTGATAGTCGCCATGCGTCCGAATCTTCATCGCTGAAAACTTTCTCTGTAAAATCTTCTGCATTTGACGTAAAATTTCTGGTTCAAGGGCTAAGATTTCCGCTGCCTCCTTCCTCACGTTTTCAGGGAGTTTTTTCAGGCCCTTTCCTAAAAATTGCATTGCTCTTCTTGTCAGGCTACGCATGGATTGATAAACAGATCTTTGGTACAGTATCGAGAAAGGCTCGGGCGCAAAATCTGGGTCTTCCGATACAGACGAGAGCGCGAGATGCAGTTCCCCGGTCCGTTTACCCAGCAGGTCAATCATCTCTAAGTAAATTGCGCCCATTAATTCCTGCATCAGGGACGGGACAGCCGAAATATCGATACCTTGAATAGAAGCAGGTACTGTCGGTAGTTGAATTTCAGGTTTTTTGGACAAAACAAGCTCGAAATATTGGTCTACAACACCCAGGGTATACCTCCAAGCCTCTCCTTGGTTCGGGACAAAGCCCTGAAGCAGACCTATCACGATGGGTTCCGAGTTCGGCTGCCAATACTCGATCCCCCCGGCAAATGGGGGGATGTGGGAAAAACCAGTTTTTTCCGTTAGAAACCTTTCAATCTCGAGGTCAGGATTTATACCAGCATCCAAACGCCTGAAAAGTTTCAAGATGAAAGTGTTATCATAGAGGATTGATGTGTTGCTTTGCTCTCCCTTTAGCACATCTGATGCCAAATAGACATCTTTATCGCCCAATAGGCTCCGGAACCTCCTACTTGGGTAAGCAATAACTTCGCCTCCCTTTACTTTTAACTTTCTTCTCCTGGCGATCACCGAGAGAAGGTTTTCACGGAACTCCTTGTCGTAGGCGCTATCGTAGAGAACTCCTCCATCGCCCGCCCTGAAGCATGCAACTACACTTTGCGGGAATTCTTTGGAGACGGTTTGAGCATTATCCCCCATGGCTATGGACAACGGCAATAGATACATCTCAGGTGAACCTTCATTATAATTGACTTCAAGTAACAGTATGTGATCAACTGAAGTTTTCCCGGATATCGGTATATCCTCCAGAATTCTGATCCTCTGTATAGTTCGCGCTTTTCCACCGAACCAGCGACAACTTTTGAGATAATTTGGTAGAATATCCGGCTCCTCTAATAGTCCGTCATCCAACAAAATCCCCCAATCCGCCGTAACGTTAATTTCTGGAATAGCCCTTTCACCCACTACTGGTACTGGTTCCACTTCCTTTTGCAATAAGAACAAATAGAAATCATATGGAGCCAGTGTTAGCACGTAAGGCAAATTCTTTATGACCGGGAACTTATTTTTGCCGAACGCCTCTACCGGGGTAAAATCGGCATACTTGGAAAGGTCAAGTTCGATTGCTTGGGAAATCCTAGATAGATTTATAACGATTAGGATAATTTCATCCTGGTATTGACGTATAAATGCAAGAACCTTAGGATTTTCTGGAAATAGAAATTCAAGTTTTCCACGACTTAGGGCTTTGAAGCGTTTTCGCATGGCAATTAAACGTTTCATCCACCAGAGAAGCGAGGATGGGTTCCTATTTTCGTTTTCTACATTAACTACCTCGTAATGGTATTCGGGATCTATGATTACAGGAAGGTATAACTTCTGGGGATTAGCCCTTGAAAATCCAGCGTTTCGGTCAGAACTCCACTGCATCGGCGTCCTGACTCCGTTTCTGTCGCCCAGATAATAGTCGTCGCCCATGCCTATCTCATCGCCGTAATATATGACGGGCGTGCCGGGGAGTGAAAACAGAAGTATGCTCATGAGTTCTATTTTTCTTCGATCGTTTTCGAGAAGCGGCGCTAAACGTCGGCGGATACCTAGGTTAATCTTCACGTGGGGATCTTTAGCATAAGCCCTGTACATATAGTCCCGTTCCTCGTCTGTGACCATCTCAAGGGTCAATTCATCGTGATTCCGCAGAAAGAGCGCCCACTGGCAGGGCTCCGGTATATTTGGGGTTTGCTCAAAAATATCAACTATAGGAAAACGATCTTCCATTTTAACTGCCATGAATATCCGAGGCATTAGGGGGAAATGGAATGCCATGTGGGACTCATCGCCATTGCCGAAATAAGCGGCGGCATCTTCCGGCCACTGGTTTGCCTCTGCAAGCAGCATTCGGTTCTTAAACTTGCTATCCACATGGGCCCTCAATTTCTTTAAAAATACATGGGTCTCCGGCAAGTTCTCGCAATTGGTGCCCTCGCGCTCGTATAGGTAGGGGACCGCGTCCAATCGCAGACCATCCACACCTAAACCAAGCCAAAATTCTATGACGCGAAGCATCTCTTTTTGCACGTCGGGATTGTCAAAGTTTAAATCCGGCTGATGGGAATAAAAGCGGTGCCAAAAATAAGCATTGGGCACCGGGTCCCATTTCCAGTTAGAGGTCTCAAAATCCTTGAATATGATTCTGGCATCTCTGTATTTTTCAGGGGTGTCGCTCCAGACATAAAAGTTTCGCCATCGAGAGTCTGGTTTCGCCCTCCGCGACATTTGAAACCATGAGTGTTGGTCAGATGTATGGTTCAAGACCAGCTCCGTTACGACTCGAATGCCGCGCCGATGAGCTTCCCTTAAAAACTCACGAAAGCCATGCAAATTGCCATAATCTGGATTAACGCCTAAAAAATCTGAAATATCGTATCCATCGTCCTTCAGTGGTGATGGAT
>CAYUMT010000007.1:17823-32184 GCA_964446015.1 Hadarchaeota archaeon (SeqCode) | reverse complement strand
ATGGATTGTAGCTGGATGGTTGATGGGAGTTAGGTGTGGTAAAAATGGATCTCAGCAGTTTCAATTTTAATCGACTCGGTGGTTTTAATGGCTGAGAAAAAAGGCGAAGTTCGCGTATTTGTAGACGGTCTTTATCTCAAGATCATAGACGACCTCATCCGGACAGGGTACGGCACGAACCGCAGCGAGGTGATACGCAAGATGGTCCACGATTGGACTATGACGTACCTCGAAAGGGTGAAGGGTCTGATGGATTACTCAAAGGGGAAATGAATCAAGGTCACCCTACCTCCTCAGTCCAGCCTCCAAAAAGGGTGAAGGGCGGGAGACGGCCCCTTACGGGGAAATGTCTCCCGTCCTAAAGTTCATATTGCTTGTGAATTGCTTTCTGTAGAGCTCTCCACAGGAGGCTCAAGGTTGGGATTGTCTCGCCAGATATAGATGTCGTACCCTTCCTCACTTCCTCCAGTATTGAGTCTGTTTTCAACTCACAATCAAATAGAGTGTAAGCAAGACCGATCTCGTCACAGCGGTGAGCGTCGGACCCAGCGACCATCGGGATGTTGTGTTTTTTCGCGAACCTCTGGGCAAGCGGGTTGCTCAGGAAGAGGGCTCGCGAGTTCAGTCCTTCGATCGCATCGAACTCGGCCTTGTAAACTAGGCTTGGGCTCTTGCCCGGTATGAACGGGTGTGCGGCAATCGCGACCCCGCCATTTTCTTTTATCAGCTTGACGGTTTCTGCGGCGGGCAAGTCCCTTGGGATTAATTCTTTTACCCCGAGGCCAATTATGTGGCCGTCCGAGCTAGTTATTTCCAAACCCGGGATCACGATGAAGCTGTCGTCGGAGAATTTTTTTGCCTCGGCGTGCCCAGCGATGGTGTTGTGGTCGGCCAATGCTATGCCGCTGAGCCCCTTTGCCCGAGCGGCTTTAACAGCGCGTTCAAGCGAGCACAGGCCGTCCTTGGAGTGTTTAGTGTGGACGTGCAGGTCAAGGCGCAGCAACTACTTCACCTTTGAGCCGGGCTTTGCGGGTTTGTCCGGCGTCAGGACGGAGATGCCTTTTTCATCCTCCGCTGCAAGGAGCATTCCCTCCGAGGTCACGCCCATCAGTTTCGCGGGCTCGAGATTGGTAAGAACAACAACGTTTTTACCGACCAGATAGTCGGGGGAGTAGTGTTGGGCGATTCCAGCTACCAAGGTTCTCTTTTCCTTACCGATGTCCACCTCAAGCTTAAGCAGGTTCTTCGACTTCGGCAACCTCTCCGCTGAGACAACTTTGCCGATTCTTATGTCCAGCTTCTGGAACTCTTCGATGGACAAAAGGCCAGTTTTTTTAGTGGATGGGTTGTTTGCCTTGATCTTCGTGAATAACGCCGAGGGCTCTGCTATCGAGTGTCCTGGCTCCACATCGAACTTTTTCGCCTGTCGCCAGCTTTCCACGTTAATTGCGAGTTGCTTGGCAATTTTTTCGGATATGGACGGCATGAATGGCGCAAGGGACACGCAGAGCACCTTGACCAGGTTTGTGCAGTTGAGTATGCAGCTTGCGGCCTTCTCAGGCTCGTTCTTCAGCGACTCCCAGGGCTTGCGAGACTGGAAATACTCGTTTCCTTGTCTGGCGATTGCCATGATTTCCTCGAGCGCCTGAGATACCTTGAGGTCCAGCAGTAGCTCCTCCATCCTCTCCACTCGTTTGAGGGTTTCCTCCTCCAGCTTCCTGTCGAGCTTGCCCTTGGGCACCTTTCCGCTGAATCTGTCACGGATGAATGTGAGCACGCGGTGCACAAAGTTCCCCAGTACATCGGCGAGTTCATCGTTTAGACGGCTCCGCATGTTTGCCTCGGAGAAATTTCCATCCTGGCCAAAGGAGACGTCCCTGATCAGGAAGTACCTTACAGCGTCGGCCGAGTACTTTTCAACCAGATAGGCCGGGTCGATGACGTTGCCGAGAGACTTGCTGATTTTCTTCCCCTCCACGGTCAGGAAACCATGGGCGAATATCCTCCTTGGTAGCTCAAGGCCCGCAGAGAGCAACATCCCGGGCCACACGATACAGTGAAAGCGAATTATGTCCTTGGCGATTATGTGAACGTCAGCGGGCCAACGGTCCCTTGGCGTCAAGTAGTTGACCAGGGCGTCGAACCATACCCATACAATATGCTCGGGGTCGCTGGGGACCTTTATCCCGAACTCGATGTTCTGGCGGGTTATGCTGACGTCCCTGAGCCCCTGTTTTATGAAATTGGTAACCTCGTTCCTGCGGGCTTCGGGTTGTATGAATTCTGGATTCTTCCCGATGTGTTCCAGTATTCTATCGCTGTACTTCGATAGCCTGAAGAAGTAGTTCTCCTCCTTCAATCGCTTTGGCTTGGTCAGGTGGAGCGGGCACTTTCCGTCCACCAAGTCGTCCTCCGTATAGTAGGCCTCGCAGCCCTCGCAGTAGAGCCCCTCGTAAACGCCCTTGTAGATGTCGCCGCGCTCCCTTATCAGCTCGAAAAGCTCTCGCACGTTCTTGTGGTGGCGCTCCTGGGTCGTGCGGATGAAATCGTCTTGGCTTATGTTTAACAGCTTCCAGGCGCCAAGCCACGTCTCCGCCATCGAATCCGCATAAGCTTGGATGTCTTTGAATCCCTTCCCCTTTGCAGCCTCGACAGTTTTGGCCGAGTTCTCGTCCAACCCCGTGAGGAAGAACACATCGTCTCCGCGCAGACGGTGCCATCGGGCAATCACATCGGCGACTATGGTGGTATATGCGTGTCCGATGTGCGGAACCGAGTTTATGTAGTATATCGGGGTAGTTATGTAGAATTTGCCCATTTTCCACCCACCTCATTTAGGGGGGATTGATTTAAACTTGAGAGGTCGGCAATTGTCCTAACTTTATTAATATCACTCCTCCAATTATTTCAGTGATATCTTTGTTTAAAGTGATGCTGACAGTTTCACACGCAATGGAAGTAGACAGTGGTCCTATAACCTCAAATGGTACAAACTCGGTCATGTTTCAGGAATGCTGTTGTGAGGATTAAAGGATGGGTGAAAGTTTGGTCGACACGCTGATCAAGGGTGGCTTTGTAGTTACGATGAACCCCCAGCGGCAGATATTTGAAGGCGGGTCGGTGGCGGTCGAAGGCGGCAAAATAGTGGCCGTCGGTGAGGACGTCAAATTGAAGGCTGACAAGGTGATCGATGCCCGCGGTAAAGTCGTCCTGCCGGGGCTGGTAAACGCGCACACCCATACCCCGATGACCCTAATGCGCGGCGTTGCGGATGACATGTCGCTGATGGAATGGCTCTCTACGAAGATTTGGCCAGTTGAGAAGAACATTCGTGGTGAGGATTGCTATGTGGGGGCCTTGCTTGGCTGTCTAGAGATGATAAAATCCGGGACCACGTGCTTTGCCGACCAATACTTTTTCATGGAGCACGTCGCGCGGGCGGTCGAGGAGTCTGGAATTAGGGGAGTTCTCTCGCATGGAATAATCGACATGGGCGACCCTGAAAAAAGGGCGTCGGAGATACACGCGGGCGAGAGGCTCGTCAAAGCTTGGCAGGGAAAGGCCGATGGCAGGATACTGACGATGTTCGGCCCCCACGCGCCGTACACATGCTCGCTGGAGTGTCTTGCGGAGGCAAAGGAGCTGGCTAAAAGATACGGCGTTGGAATTCACATTCACGTTTCGGAGGTTCAGGATGAGGTGAACCAGATGACCGAGAGGTACGGAAAGCGACCGGTCGAGTATCTGGACTCCATAGGATTTTTGGGGCCCGAGGTCCTAGCCGCACACTGCGTTTGGCTTTCCGATAATGAGATAAAGATCCTCCGAACCCGAGGCGTCAAGCCGGTTCACAATCCCACCAGTAACATGAAGATCGGTTGCGGGATTGCCCCCGTGCCGGAGATGCTGGCAGCAGGGATACCCGTGGCCCTTGGAACAGACGGGGCCGCGTCGAACAACTCCCTCGATGTGTTCCGCGAGATGAAGTTTGCGGCGCTATTGAGCAAAGTTAAAAAGCTTGACCCAGTTGTGGTGCCCGCATCGTCGGCGCTGGAGATGGCCACGATAAACGGCGCCACGGCGCTTGGGATTTATGACAGGGTCGGATCGATAGAGGCCGGCAAGAGGGCAGACCTGATATTGGTAGACCTCAAAAAACCGCACCTCACCCCCGTACACAACATCGTTTCTCATCTCGTCTACAGCGCCTTAGGAAGCGATGTCGACACGGTGATGGTCGATGGGAGGATACTGATGGAGGGCCGAAGGATGCTGGCGCTGGATGAGGAAAGGATTTTAGAGCTGGCGCAAAAAACTTCTGATGACCTACTGGCTAGGAAGGGGTGAAGGTATGACATACAAGGTGAAGGATATCGGGCTTGCTGCCCAGGGCAAGCGAATGGTTGACTGGGCGGAGCGTCACATGCCGGTGCTGTCCGAAATCAGGCGTGAGCTCTCCAGGAAAAAGCCCCTTGACGGGTTCACTGTTGGCGCGGCCCTCCACACCGAGGCCAAAACGGCAGTGCTCGTCAGGACGCTGGTCGCCGCGGGGGCCGAGGTCGCGATAACCAGCTGCAACCCATTGTCTACCCGGGACGAGGTGGCTGCCGCGCTCGCAAGGGAGGGCGTCGATGTCTACGCGTGGCGGGGCGAGACAAAGGGGGATTACTACTCCAATTTGAATCGCGTGCTCGACAAAAAGCCTCAGGTTTTGATAGACGATGGCGCGGATCTCATAACGGTTGTGCACACAAAGCGCAAGGAGCTTTTGAAAGTTACAGTCGGGGCTTCCGAGGAGACCACGACGGGAGTCAATCGTTTGAGGATCATGGCCGACGATGGCGCGCTTAAATTTCCAGTTATAGCGGTCAATAATACCCCCTCCAAGCGCTTCTTCGACAACCGCTTCGGGACCGCGGAATCCACATTTCAGGCCATAATGGGGATAACCAACTCGTTGATTGCCGGTAAGAGACTGGTGGTCGTCGGCTACGGCTTCGTCGGGCGGGGCATAGCCTCCCGAGCAAAGGGTCTGGGTGCGATAGTTACGGTCGTCGAGACGGATCCGATAAAGGCGCTGGAGGCCACGATGGACGGATTCAGCGTCGCGCCGATGTCGGAGGCCGCTCGAGAGGGGGATATCTTCATCACGGCCACAGGTGGCTTGAAGGTCATTCGAGCCGAGCATATGCGCCTGATGCGGGACGGGGCAATTCTCTGTAACTCGGGCCACTTCAACGTGGAACTAGATGTGGAGGGTCTCAGCAGGATGGCAAAGGGCAAGAGCGAGATACTGGAAGATGTTATGGAATTCAAGCTTAAGGATGAGCGCCGGATTTACCTCCTTGCGGAAGGCCGGTTAGTCAACCTGGCAGGTAAGAGGTCCCTCGGGCACCCGATGGAGATAATGGACATGAGCTTTGCATTGCAGGCCTTGAGCGTGGTATACCTTGCCGAGCACGGCAAAGGGCTGTCGCCTAAGGTCCACGAGGTGCCGGCGGATATAGACCGAAAGGTGGCAGAACTTAAGTTGGCCTCGCTCGGTGTTAAGTTGGAAAAACTCACTCGGGAACAAATTAATTACACAAAATCATGGCTCATTGGCACCTAAAATTTAATCCTTGGGTCGTCCTTATTTTTTTTAAAACTATGCTGTTGACCTGAACCTCAAAATTGCCACCAGGCCCTTGAAAGCCGTCTGCAGTTGCTTACCCTCTTCAGTTTCGGTCGATATGAACTCGACCTTGGTGTTGAACTTTTCCGCAAGGTCGAGCAGTTCCTGTACCACGTCATTACTTTCAACCAATGTGAGCCTCGATTCGCCGCATTTCGCGCACTGTTTTTCTGCTAACTGTTTCCCATAGGTGTCAACTTTTTCCACTGTTTCTCTCTTTTCGTCCCCACACGCTTGGCAACGGGTGGTAACGCGGGTTTTTCGTAGGCCGTCTGAGACGAGCAGCAGCTCGACAGCCCCCTGTTCAAGGGAGCGTCTTATTTCATCCTCTCCGTAAGCTACGAGTCCTTTGCCTGCGACGAGCTCCTCCATGAAGCGGTTCATAAGGGATTTTTCCCTCAAAATTTCAAGGTCGGCCAGTATCTCGCCGGATTTGTTGACGAGTTCCTTTATCCCATGTTCGTCGGTGTAGCCCGTGTCCAAGACTCCCGCGATTTTCTTTTTAACGTTATCGTGCAGCAGGCCGCTGTTCATGAAATCCTCTTTCGTGGGGCCTGGCCCTCCAACTATTATGGCCTTTAGGTCTGGTATCTGGGCGAATATACCATTTGCAGCCTCCGCGACCCTCTTCGCGTAATCATGGGCGGCGATCTCTATCAAGCGCTCAAAGCGTCTAGCAGATTGACCGCCCTTGCTGTGCTTGCCCGGGACGGCTGAGGTCAGCTTTCTAACTATCTCCACGTGCTTTCCTCGCAGCGTTGCCAAGGTGGCCTCTCGCCTGTCCATCACGAGCAGCCCAAATGTCTCTTTAACCTGCAGCATTTCCCTGAGCGGATCCATCACGAACTCCTTGTCGCACCTGTACATCCTGACCGCGACTGGCTCCGGCGGCTCTATCCAGTATAGCTGAATGTCTGAGATGTCCTCCCGGCCCGCCACGTTGCCGCTGAAGATCGCCATCCCGTGGGGAGGAGGATGCCTATCGGTTTCCGAATATATCCTGAGGAACTGTATTATCCGCTCAAGCGCTGACACCACGTTCTTGCGGGTGGTCTTGGACTTTATATTGGACGCCGTGCCCTGCTCATCGCGCAGCTGCTGCATGACCTTGGCCAGGTCCGTGTCGGGTGTGATGTACACCGAGATCAGCTCGGTGCCGCGGCCCCTTTTGCCGGCTAGGTCCTCGAGCATGCGCTTGAACCTGTATAATGACTTGCTGTCCCCTGTCATATGTATCTTGGATAATTTTGACCGTGAAGATTAATAGCATGACGCTAAACCTAATCCTGTGGGCAGATGCGACTTACGATATGCTTCGGCGGCTCCATAGTAGCTCCCTCAGACCTTAATCAGGAGTGCATTTCGGACATAGTCAAAACCGTACGCAAGTTGAGATCCAAAAAGTGCGAGTTGGCAATCGTGACGGGCGGCGGCGAGCCTGCGAGGAGGTATATAGGGTTAGCTGGAAAATTTGGGGCCTCAAATCTGCAACAGGACCAGATAGGCATAGCCGTGACCATGCTGAACGCCCAGTTGCTGATATCCGCGCTCGGAGATGTTGCCGAGGCCAGTCCTGTGACGACATTCGAAAAGGCCGTCAGGTTGATGTTGAGGGATAAAATCCCGGTGATGGGCGGCACCACGCCCGGGCAGACCACGGACGCCGTTGCGGCAATGCTCGCGCAGTCTACAAGGTCTGATGTCTTAGTTTTTTTCACCGATGTAGATGGAGTATACACGGCGGATCCGAAGCTCGACCTCAACGCGAAGAAAATAGACAATATGACGCCTGCTGAGTTCGGCAGGCTTTTCGGTGGTAAGGAGTATAAACCGGGCATAAAGACCATAATGGACCCGATCGCGGTGAAGTTAATCGAGAGGTCCAACATCAAAACCCTGGTGATGGGAAGGCACGAGATCAAGCGGCTTCAAGAGATTATAAATGGCGCTAAGCACAGTGGTACAACGATAAGCAAGGTGGGTTAATGGTTGAGGACCACAAACACTGCGTGATGTGCGGGAAGCCAACCGACCCGGACAAGTACATATGTTCACCTTCATGCGAGGAGCTCATGAAACAGCAGCGAAAGAAAATGTCGCGAAATAGGATGTTCATGATGGTGTTCTTCGTAGTGATGTTCGTTGTAATAATTTTATTATCGTTATTGGGACAAAGACCTTCACCTTAGCGAGACTAGAAGCGTGAGCGCGGGCTCCTGTATATCTATAACTTCGACTTTTCTGCCAGCGCTTTCGATCTCCCTCACGACCTTCAAATCATCTGTTGAGAGCTCTATCGTCTTACCCGCCTTCTTTATAGTTACCTTGCCCCCGTCCAGCTGTTTCGCGATATGGTCAATTTTGGCCGCCTTTATGGCATCCAGGACGATTTTTATTTCGCCGCGTAATCTTGGCCCTAGCCTCGCAAAGTTTGGTTCGATCGACAGCACCCTTTCCTTCAGCTTAGGCGTCCTAGTTGTTATTTTGACCTCCACAACCCTCATGGTGCCCGATATGTCTTCCTTCATCACACGGAGTTGTCTTGCAACTTCCCTGCTGGGCGTATATATCTCAAGCTTCGGTAGCTCGCTGTTCAGGGCCATCTTGCGGTCGGATTTGAACTGGCGCAGGGCGCTTATCACTAAGTTGGTGATTTCGCCCAGCCTCTCGGAGGATTCATCGATGAACTTCTCATCGGCCTCCGGCCATTTGGAGAGGTGGATGCTCGGTAGTTTTAGGTCCATCTCGAAATAGGTTAGATAAACCTCCTCGACAAAGTGCGGGATGAACGGCGCGAGAAGTTTGATTGTAGTGAGTATAGCGTTGTATAGTGTGAAAATCGCGGCATCGGCATTTTGGCCCTTGCCGTACAAACGATACTTAACCTCCTCAATATACATGTCGCAAAGCTCATGCCAGACAAATGTATGTATCTCGCCTAACGCGCGGTTGAACTGAAAGTCCTCAAGCCAGGTTGTGACCTGCTTCACGAGCCTATTGAGGCGGCTGAGCAGCCAACGATCTACCGGCTTGAATTCCAGCTTTGATGGGTCCGTGTGCGCCGTCTTTGTGTCGAGATATGGGCCGGCGAAGCGCGCCGCGTTCCAGAACTTTCGCAAAAATCGATTGCCGAACTCCACATCCTTCCAGCTGAATGGAATGTCGGACCCCGTCGATGCCCCGATCGCCGCCCACTGCCGCAGCGCATCGGCACCGTACTTTTTTCTGGCTGTGGTCGTGTCGACGTAGTTTCCCTCAGATTTGGACATCTTTCGTCCGTCCTCGCCGAAGACCATCCCGTTGATCAGCACCGTTCGATAAGGGGCTTTTCCCAACAGGGCCAGGTGGCGGACCATCAAGTAGTAGTCCCATGTCCTGATTATATCGGTCCCGTTGGGCTGAAGATCCGCTGGGAACAATCTCTGGTCGAGATCTGGCCAACCGGCGTGTGAGGCTATTGTTATCGAGCTGTCCATCCATGTGTCAAGCACATCCCTCTCAGGCTCAAAATTCCCGTTGCCGCATTTTGGGCATTTTTCTGCTGAAGGCTTATCCTCACGGGGGATTACCGGCAGCTGTTTTTCCTCCGCGACTATGGGTTCCCTGCATTTCGAGCAGTACCAGGCTGGGATTGGCGTGGCGAAGATCCGTTGTCTTGATATGACCCAGTCCCAGTCCATAGACTCCGTCCAGGTCAAGAATCTCGTCAGCATGTAATCCGGAACCCATCTGACGCGTTTAGCTTCCTCGATTACTTTGTCGTTCAAAGCCAGCACTCGCATGAACCACTGTGGTTTCGTAAGGATCTCAACCGCTGTCTTGCATCTCCAGCACATCCCAACGCTTTGCGGTAGCTCTTCCTGTTTCTCGATTAACCCTGCTTCTCGCAGGTCTTTAACGATGGCCTGCCTTGCCTCGCCAATGGTCATCTTGGCATACTTACCGGCGGCCTCGGCCATCCTGCCCTTCTCGTCGATGAGTTTCACCACGGGTAATTTGTGACGCTTCACCCACCTAACGTCGGTCTTGTCGCCAAATGTGCATACCATGACAACGCCTGTGCCGAAACTGGGGTCGACCTCATCGTCCTCAACGATCTCCACTACCTGGCCGAACGGAGGGACCTCTAGCTTACTTCCCACAAATTTCCCATACCTCTCGTCTCCGGGATGAACCGCCACGACCACGCAAGCCGGGAGGTATTCGGGCCTAGTGGTCGCGATGGTCAGCGAGCCGTCCCTGCCGGCGAGCTTGAATTTTATGTAGTTGAGAGAGGTGCTCCTGTCCTCGTACTCCACCTCCGCGTCCGCAATCGCCGTCTCGCATCGCGGACACCAGTTTACGGGATGTTCACCCCTGTAGATCAGGCCCTTTTTGTAGAGCTGCACGAAGGATAGCTGTGTCTTGCAATAGTAACTGGGATCCATCGTCCTGTACTCAGTTGACCAGTCTATGGAGAAACCAAGCGAGTTCATCTCCTCCCTCATGTGGACGATGTTCTCCTCGGTCAGGTTTACGCAGAGCTCCCTGAATTTCTCGGCTGGAAGGTCGCCCTTTCTTATGCCGTAGCGCTTTTCAACCTGGACCTCAGTGGGAAGACCATGACAGTCCCATCCCTGAGGGTAGAGCACGTTGAGGCCCCGCATCCGCTTGTATCGGGCGACGATATCGAAATATGTCCAGTTCAGCGCCGTACCGATGTGAAACTCTCCACTGGGGTACGGCGGAGGTGTATCGATAACATATGTCTGGGTTTTATGATCGTCGCGCTTGAAGTTGTATATCTTTAAATCTCTCCACTTCTGTTGCCATTTTGGTTCGATCTCATGTGGGTTGTAATCCTTCGCGATATCCATTCAATCACCTCAAAATCTCGGCCAAATGATATAAGTAATTTGGCTACTCAGCCGCAATTGTTTCACCGGGTTTTGAGAACTCCTCCAGAATCGGCTGTTTTAATGGGCGGGTGACCTTCAATCCTCCGTCGATCTTAACCCTGAGCCCTGAAAATCCCGGGATAGTTTCAACGCCAGTTTCGGATTTTATCCTTGAAGCCTCCTTGTTCGGAGGATGTTTGAGAAACAGCATCCCCATGTGGATCATCACCGCAAGCTCGGGCTTCACCTCCTTCAAAATGTAGATGAGGTCATCAGAGCAAAGGTGCCATGGTATTCTCATCGACAGGGGCCGAGTGGTATTCGCTATCAGTATTCTGGAACCGCTGAATTGCTCCGCGATTCCGTCGAAGTATTGGGTGTCTCCGGTATAACCGATTAAGCCGCTCTCGGTGTGGAACAATATGCCGAATGAGGTTGGATCGCTGTGTTTTGCTCGCACCGTTTCAATCTTCATGTTGTCCAGCTGGTATGATTCCCCCGGATTTAGGACGACCAAGTTCCCGGGCTTCGACTGATGGTAACGTGAGACCGCCGGACCAAATTTTCCAGAGCCCTTCACCACGCTCCTACTACATATCAGGGTGCCACGCTTTTTTGTCAAATGTTGGGACATAGCTTCCACCAAAACTTCCGTGTCAGTGTAGTGGTCAGTGTGACAGTGTGTAACGGCAACGCAGTCCAAGTCTAAAGGGCTAAGCCCATATTGGTGGGTGAGCAGTAGCGCGCCGGGCCCGGGGTCCACATGCACTTTAGAGCCCGCGTGGATTCTGAACCCCCCAGTTTTGAAGTGCTGGTCTACCGTCTGGTAACGGCCGCCCCCTGCGCCTAAGAAAATTAGCTCGGCCACCTCATCGCCTTCCATAACCAGCCAAAGAATATGTCATCTGCTACTTTTTGATGTTATTGCCTTAGGTCTCTGAAATTTTTTGAACTAGAATTATTTTGAACCGAACGATAGCGCTAACTAATTGGGATAAAACATACTATGCAACTATCATCGATGTTTCAGTATATTTAATCCCGGCAATACCTTGGATTTTGCTCACCACGGATTCGCCCAAGGACTTCAAGTCCTCAGCCTCGATCCTGGTCACGATGTCGAACCTGCCGGTGGTCGCGAAAGCTATCTTAACTCCAGGCACCTTCTTTACTTCCTCAAGCAGGTTCAGAGCCTTGCCAGGATCTGTGCGGATATAAACTATCGCCTGCATATTTACCCCCACTAAATGTTTCTCGTGGTTCCTTAAAAATTGAATAGAGGTAAAGTTTACTGGGGCCCTTTAGAAAAACTCCCCGTTGATGAATTTCTTGGTGCGTTCGTCCTTCGGGTGATTAAAAATATCTCTCGTGCTCCCCACGTCTATCAAAGTGCCGTTCAGTAAACAACCGACCTTGTCGGATATCCTTTTGGCCTGGAAAAGGTTATGCGTGGCGACGACTATCGTAGTCTTCCCCCCCATATCCTTGATTGTCTTTTCAACTATCGATGAGTTCAGCGGGTCTAGATTTGCGGTTGGTTCATCCAGTAGTAGAAGCTTTGGCTCCAAAGCTAGGGCCCGGGCGAGGACCACGCGTTGCTGTTCGCCGCCAGATAATTTCAGTGCCTTGCGTGAGCCGAATCCATTTAATCCAACTACCCCAAGCGCGCTCTCAACTTTTTTTGAAATCTCTTCCCCATGGTATCCGCGTAATCTCAGCCCGTAGGCAATATTTTCGAAAACGTCGGAGCTGAAAATTATGGGGAGTTGGAAGACCATCGTTATTTCTCTCCTTAACCCAGCGTTGGTTTCTTTTCTGACCCTTGTGCCCCTGTAGATAATTTCGCCTTTAGACGGCGTATCCAACAATGCCAGTATCCTGAGAAGCGTCGTCTTTCCAGCGCCGTTGTGCCCGATTATGGATAAAATCTCTCCATCCCCTACATCTAAATTTATTCCTCGAAGGGCAAGTGCGCCGTCATAAGTGCGCTCGACCCGTTCCAATTT
Source organism: Hadarchaeota archaeon (SeqCode) (assembly GCA_964446015.1). GTDB lineage: Archaea > Hadarchaeota > Hadarchaeia > Hadarchaeales > Hadarchaeaceae > Hadarchaeum. The sequence goes on along the minus strand of CAYUMT010000007.1, from coordinate 19,627 downwards.
CATAAGGACGCTCATCTAACGCCTCCCCAGAAGGTTCGCTATATATGTCAACACGAAAACGATGGTGAGTAGAATCAAAGTTGCCTCAATTGAGAGGATGATTTCGCCTTGACTTATGCCCAGTGATATTTGAGTGGTCATTACCCTGGTAAATCCCGCTATGTTTCCACCCAGCATCAGGGCTACTCCAAGTTCGGCCACAGCTCGGTTGAAGCCCGCTATACCGGCGAGGATACCGTTTTTTCGCGACTCCCTCAAAACGGCTAGCGAAGCTTGGCGGTCCGATGCTCCCAAAGTTCTCGCCAAGTCCTTGATATGAGGGTCAACGGATTCTATAGCACTCGTAAGTAAACTCACAATGATTGGTGTGATTAGCAGGGCTTGCCCCAGCATTATGGCAGAGGGAGTATAGAGCAGGCTGAGGAATCCAAGTGGCCCTCGGTGTGAGAGTATCATGTAGAGGAAGAGGCCAAGCGCTACTGTTGGTATTCCCAACATAGCGTTAAAAAAACTTATCAGTGTCCTGCTTCCTCTGAATTTTCGCAGACCCAGGGTCAGCGCCATGGGTAGGCTCCATAGTGTAGATAACAGCAGGGCCATTCCCGAGATCCAGAGCGAACGGAGGACGATGTCCAAAAGCTGGTCGCTCATCTGTAAAGCTGCTCCTGGTCGAGCCTGTGTCTAACAGGGCACTCGCTATTCTCCAGAAATGCGTAGCCACGAATCATATCGGACATCTCCGGGTTCGCATCCCCTTTGAGGATTTGTACTGCTGGATAAAAAAGTGGGACTCCGTATTGCTCCCTGCCGAAATCTCCTATCAAGGTTTGCCCATTGTCCGAGATCAAGAATTCTATAAATTTGATTGCCCCATCGAACTTGACATTTGGGTTCATGGATGGGTTGACTGCCATAACGCTGTAAACGTTTAGTAGTTCTTTTCCCCTTTCTACAAGGATTTCTAGGTCGATAAGTTTATCCGTATAATATTTTAGATATGTGCCCGTGTCGGCCAAGGTGTATGCCCTCCTTTCGTTTGAAATCATAAGCGTCTGTCCCATGCCAGTGCCAGACTCGAGGTACCATGCTTGACCGCTCGTTTGTATGCCGGCCGATTTCCAAAGGGATTTCTCCTTCGTGTGCGTGCCTGAATTGTCCCCCCTTGAGACCCATATCGCTCCCATGGAGGCAATTTTCTTCAGTGCCTCAAGCGGCGAAAGACCACTGATGCCAGCGGGATCCTCTCTAGGGCCGACTATAGCAAAGAAGTTGTATGCTATTATCTTCCTCGCCCCTACCACACCCTCGGATAAAAATTTATTCTCCGTTGAAGGTGCGTGCACGAGCACCACATCAGCATCACCGCGTCTGGCGTGCTCAAGGGCCATTCCTGTACCTGCTGATATAAAATCCAATTTTGTCTTGTAAAGTGCAAGGTAACTCTCCGCTATCGTATCCAATAGTTTTGTATCGTAGAGGCTGGTGGTGGTAGATATTGTAAGCCTATTTTGCCCCTTCTCAATACTAACGTATACGGAGGAGGCAACAACTGTTATGATCACCACGGCCGCTAACGATATTATCTTTATGTTCAAACTAGACCCAGCGATATTAAACATTATAACTTAAATATTTATTTTATGTTAATCATAATAGCTTAACTAAATTGGGACGTCGTACCCTGATAATGTGTAAACACCTAGGAGAAGATCAGTCGCTTGAATTTCCAACTGATTTGTTTCATAATATAAATCGTGGAGTTAGTATTGATTTGGATTAATATGCTGTGCTTAGGCATAGAGGG
>CAYUMT010000007.1:0-17723 GCA_964446015.1 Hadarchaeota archaeon (SeqCode) | reverse complement strand
ATAGCTTTCGATGTTGGTCGCTACCGCGTCTTCGGAGAGACCATAGATATCCCGATCGGAAACTGTATAGACGTCTTCGCCCGAGGGGTTGGGCTATCCCATCCAGGGGGACCGGTCGTGGAGCGTCTCGCACAAGGTGGGAAGAAGTACATACAGTTGCCGTATGTGGTCAAGGGGATGGATTTATCGTTTTCTGGACTTTTAACCGAAGCCGTGCGCAAGCACAAAGCCGGCTTAGACCTCAGCGATCTTTGTTATAGTCTTCAGGAGACGGCTTTCGCAGCATTAGTGGAGGTCACCGAGAGAGCTGTTGCACATACAGAGAAAAAGGAGGTCATGCTGACTGGCGGGGTTGCTGCGAACAAGAGGTTGAGGGAGATGCTGAGCCTCATGGCCAAGGAGCGTGGGGCCAAATTCTTCGTTCCCCCCAGGGAGCTTTGTGGGGATCAGGGGGCGATGATAGCTTGGAACGGTATCTTGGCTTACAGGTCGGGCGTAAGGCAGAGGATCGAGGGCACCGAGGTCAGGCAGCGATGGCGTACCGACGAGGTGGATATCAAATGGAGGTAGTTTCAAATGCTAATTAAAAAGGGCGCGGAAGCCGACCTTTATCTCGAGCCTTTCTCCCGTGCACTTTACGGGATGGGCGATGGTAAAGTCGTGATAAAGTGCCGCGTACCGAAGTCCTATCGCATCCCAGATCTTGACCTGCAGCTCCGCGAATCCAGGACCGCTCTTGAGGCAAAGCTGCTGTCGGACGCGAGGCGCGCCGGCGTACCGACCCCTATCATTTACGAGGTTGACAAGGTTAAGATGCGCATAGTAATGGAGTTTATCGAGGGGAAACAGGTAAAGCTCGTCCTTGATGGCATCGGAAAATCCGATAGGAGAAAGCTATGTCGTACTATAGGTAGGCAGGTTGCGAGGCTTCACCGTGCAGCAATGATACACGGCGACCTAACCACGTCAAACATGATAATCAAGCCAGACGGCGCGGTGTATTTCGTGGATTTCGGATTGGGGGAGTACAGCCCGTCAATTGAGGCGCGTGGCGTTGACTTGCACTTGTTAAAGCGAGCGCTTCAGAGCATACACTTCAGGGTAGCGGGAGACGCTTACAGTGCCGCGTTGTCGGGTTACAGGCGCGAGTTCGGTAAAGGTGCCGATGAGGTAATCAAAAGATCGGAAGATATTGAAAAGCGTGGACGCTATGTTTCAAAGGAGGAGAGAACATGGCATTGATATTCGTTACTAGCAATATACACAAGTTCAATGAGGTCAGCGAAATGGCAGCTAGGCGGGGGATTCATATCGTACACAATAACACTCATTATACTGAAATTCAGGCCGACGAGCTCGAGGAAGTGTCGAGTCAAAGTGCTCGTCAGATGAGTGATCAAATAATGCAACCTTGCTTCGTCGAGGATGCAGGACTGTTCGTACTAGCCTTAGGAGGCTTTCCCGGACCTTATTCAAACTATATATTCAGGACGATTGGCAACAGGGGGCTGCTCAAGCTCATGGAAGGGGAAATGGAACGTGGGGCGGAATTCAGATCGGCCGTTGGTTACTGCGAGCCCAGAGGGGACCCGAAGGTATTTACTGGAAGGGTGGAGGGTATCATAACCATGGAGCCAAGGGGTGGCATGGGTTTCGGTTATGATCCTGTGTTCGAGCCTCGCGAGGGAGACGGGAGAACATTCGCAGAGATGACCACCCCTGAGAAGAACAGATTTTCCCACCGAGCCAGGGCCGTAGATAGCCTTTTCAATTGGTTTAAATCAGTTAAAGGGGGAGAAAATGTTCGCAGGTAAGGCTGACAAGGGTTCGGTGCGAGTGGCAGGGCTTTCGGCCAGCGAGGTGGAGGAAATGGTGGTTAAGCTTGGGAAGGAAGGTGTTCCCAACAGCAAGATAGGCTTGGTTTTACGGGATCAGTTTGCGGTACCGAGTATCAAGGAAGTAACTGGCAAGAGTGTAAAGCAGATTTTGGGGGCCCACGGTGTGGAGGTGGAGCTTCCGGATGACTTGGCTAACGTCATCAAGGATGCGGTCAAAATATACAACCATCTCGAACGCAACCCCAAGGATTTCAGGACCAAGCGCTCGCTCGAAAGGCTTGAGGCGAGGATAAACAAACTTGCGACGTACTACAGGCGCAAGGGCACCTTGTCTCCCGACTGGCGATACGACAGGGATCGGGCCGCCCTCATGATGCGGCGTAGCGAGTAACCAGCTCCCATAATTTTCCATTAAATCTGGGAGTAAGATCATCTCATCCTGTTACGATGAAAGATGCTTAAAACTAGATTGGCTTATACAGCTTTGCAATGAAATATGTAATAACCGCGGTGATAAAGGGAGCTAAGGTGGGTCAGGATTGGGGCGTGCTGAAGTAAAGAGGTTTCAACGGGCGGCTGAGGAAGCGGCGGCGTTCCTGAAGCCGAAGTTGGATGGCAACGCTCGCATAAAAATAGTATCCCATACGGACGCTGATGGAATAACCTCCGCGGCGATCTTGGCCAGGTGTCTGTATTCCTACAATGTTCCTTTCACGATAAAGTTCGGCCGGGCTCCAAATGACGAGGACGTAGCCAAGCTGGGTAAAGATGAGTACGATTTGTTCATCTTCCTTGACCAAGGGAGCAGCCAATTGGAGGCAATTAACAGGCACATGGCAAAACGCGCGGAGGTAATGATAATAGACCATCACCCCGGGACATTTCCTGAGAGTTCAAACGTCTGTTATCTGAACCCACATACCTGCGGGCTTAACGGCGCAATTGATGTCAGCGCAAGCGGTGCGGTGTTCTCGATGGTCGAGCAGATAGACCTCCGTTTCAGGTCATTGATAGGTCTGGCAATCGTTGGCGCCATTGGGGACAGGCAGGAGTCGTTCACTGGCTTCACAGGGGTAAATGATACTCTCCTGAAGCGAGCGATAGACCTAGGATTGATTCATGAAGGCGAGGGTTTGAGGCTCACAGGACGCACGCTTAACCCGGTGGTGGAGTGCCTTAGGACTTCAACGAGGCCTTACATAATTGGGATGTCTGGTAACTCAGCTGCCTGCCGTTCCTTTGTTGACGATCTCGGCATACCGCATTCGAGTTTAATTTCAGAGCTTGGATCTGATGTGGAACGTAGGGTTAGGGACGCTCTATTGGCAAGGGTCGGAGCGATTGCATCAAACGAAGAGTTTCGCAAAACAATTTGGGGAGGCCTCTATACGGCCGCTACGGACGATCTAGTTGGGCCTAGGGAACTTGGGGAATACATGGCCATGCTTGACGCTTGTGCAAACCTTAAAAAATCGGAGATCGGTTTCGCAGTAGCGGCTGGTGATGGCGGGGCGCTGGCGGATGCCCTCACTTTCCTGAACGCCCGTCAGGAACAGATGTTGAAGGCCATGGCTTGGCTTGTCACAAGGCTGGCATCCTTCAAGCTGACATCCACGTTTAGGTATATAGATTTCGGCGACACTATCGACTCTTCACTATTAGGTGAGACGTTGTCGCTGGCGATAGAGTCTGGGCTCGTCCACGTTGATCAGCCGGTCATTGGGTTGGCCGACACCACGGACGGCATTGTCAAGGTTTCTTCTAGGAGCACATATAATCTTGCGGTGAAGGGGTTTAACCTAGGTCAAGCCCTATCGAGAGCGGCGGCCGAGGTGGGTGGTTATGGTGGAGGCCACGATGTTTCCGCAGCGGCCCGTATACCCCGAGAACACGTGAACGAGTTTATAAGTAAACTTGACCAAAAACTTTCCGGATCTCGATGATGGTAAATGATAATTTAACTAATGGATAGGTTTTAGAGAAACTCGATAAAGATAAATTAATCGTTCGAAAGGAGAGACGAGGTTTATCCAGGGGCCATGATCCTCATGAAGATGCAAGCTGAAGTTGTCTGCTACTATGGCGACAATCGTTTATCAAAGGCTGTGGCCGAGGCGCTTGGGCCTGACAACCTCAAGCTTCCCAAGGGGTTGAGGGTTTCGACCAAGTCAAGCGAAAAGGCGATGGTCAGCGAAATTGAGATGGATGGAAGGATGGAAACCCTTCTCGCGACGCTCGATGACCTGCTTTCCTGCACACTGGCCGCGGAAATTGTGCTTTAGGGCAAGCTTTTCATAGATGACAAGTTATTTGAGTTTGGCGATAGGTTGAGATTCAAATTGGATGCAAGGCTGACGTTCAGCGGGGACCTCAAAAAGGCTGAGGCTGACATAGGCCAAATTCTGGACAAGGCCGGGCCATTACTCTTGAAAGGCGCTCCCAAAGGTAAACTGTCTGAGGCTGCTCGGGTCATCAGGTGGCACCATACTGGCAAGGAGTTGGAGCTGGAGCTGGAGTCCGGCCGATACGTTAGGGCCCACGATGCCCTTCTGAGGCTCGCGAAACTCCTAGCAGCCGAGCTAGGTAAGAAGCATAAACTCGGCATAAGGGAGATAGTCGCAACTGATTACGAACTGATTTTACCCGTCGCCGGGTTATCAGATGAAAATTTGGATGCCCTTAAGCAATTGCCATATGAGGTGAAGGTTGGGGGCTCATCTGTTGAGATACACATGAATGGGCTAACCGAATCAGACCTTAGGGGCAGGGTCGTGGATCGATTGGTTTCGATGGTGGAGGAGACAATGGTTCGCGCTCCAACTAAGGTCGCTGAGCCGGTCGTCGTCAAATATGGGGAGAAAAGGGCACATCCATTCAAGGATAACCCATTTGAGGTCGCTAAGGAGTTGGGTTGGGTGGTGGAGTTTCCGGGACGCGGGCAATGGATTTATGCTGAGCCGTACGCTAAGCTCCTGAGGGCGCTTGAGGACATCATAATCGATAAAGTGGCTCGCCCCCTCGGGTTTGAGGAGGTCATGTTTCCCAAGCTTATACCGCTTGAGGTCATGCAGCGTATGCCAAGCTATCTTGACGGCGTGCCCGAGGGAATGTATTACGTTTGCCCGCCACCTCGTGAGCCTGTGGCTTTCTCGGATTTCAAGCAAAAGCTCAAGCTGACAAAGAGGATACCGGTGAAGGAGCTCGGGGAGGTCCTCAAGGAGCCGGCTTATGTTTTGTCGCCTGCCCAATGTGAGCCATTTTACGAGTCGTTTACGTCGAGTCATATCAGGCTTGAAAATCTTCCCGTCAAGCAGTTCGACCGAAGCGGATGGACTTACAGATGGGAGGGAGGAGGCGTTGAGGGGCTGGTGAGAACACAGGAGTTCAGGCGCATCGAGTTGGTGTTCATCGGGGGCCCAGATGATGTCGTTCGCATCAGGGACTCGGTGGTCGATCGAAGCATAGACATAGCCGATGAGATGGGGCTTGAGTGGCGGCTCTTGGTAGCTTCGCCATTCTACATGCGCGAGGGCGGCATATCTGAGGATACAAAGGACAGTCGCAAGGTCGCCACTTACGATATTGAGGTGTCGCTGCCCTATCAGGATGGCTGGCTTGAGATAAGCTCATATAATTTGCACAAATCGAAGTTCGTGGAAACCTTTAAGATAAAGGAGGTCAAGGGTCGTGAGGTTTGGACTGGCTGTTGTGGTTTCGGCACCAGCCGCTGGATGGTGGGTTTCCTAGCCCAGCACGGTTTGGACGAATCACGGTGGCCGGAGATAATGAGGAAGCGGGTGGGCTCACTGCCACCCGTGCCGAAGGTGAAGGAATAATGGCAGAGGAAAAAAAACGCGTGATGAAGAAGACCTGGCGGGAAAAGGAATGGTATGAGGTAATGGCACCACCTATGTTCGGAGGCCAGAAAATAGGTGAGACGCTGACCACCGATCCATCTCAGTTGCAAGGTAGGGTTTTTGAGACGACCCTCGGGGATCTTATAGAGGATTTCTCAAAGTCCCACATCAAGCTTTACTTCCAGGTCAAAGAGGTGAAGGACAGGCAGGCGACTACGGCATTCATAGGGCACGACATGGCCCGCGATTACATCCGCAGCCAGGTTAGGCGAAGGGCAGGGAAGGTGGATGACATAGCTACCCTCGTCACTAAGGATGGCTACAAGCTCAGGGTAAGTTCCATGGTGACGACGCTAAGGCGTGTACAGAGCACAAAGTTGGACGCCATCCACAAGGACATGCGGAAGGTTGTCGAGGCCAAGGCGAGCGAAAGGACTTTTGACCAGTTCGTCCAGGAGGCCATTCTGGGAAAGCTATCTGCCGACATCTACAAGGAGGCCAGGAAGTACTGTCCCATTCGTAGGGTAGAGGTCTACAAGAGCAAGGTCGTGAGTACAGAAACTCAAGCTAGCTAGATTTGAGAGTTGGAGGTATTCATGGGCAAGCTTTTCGGAACCTCCGGCGTGCGGGGCGTAGTTGGGAAACGGATTACACCTGAGCTGGCGATTGACATTGGTCTGACCCTTGCGGCTCACCTAGGAAACTCGGGCACTGTGGTGTTGGGTAAGGGGCCGCGAACCTCAAGCGACATGCTCGAGAGCTGCATGATATCCGGTCTGCTATCCGGGGGATGTGAATTGAAGCTACTGGATGTGGTCCCCACGCCGACCGTCGGCTTTGCGACCCGTGCTCTTGGGGCAAAGGCCGGCGTTATGATAACCGCGTCGCACAACCCACCCGAATACAACGGTTTTAAGATATGGGACTCAAGCGGCATGGCATACACCCCGGAATCCGAGGGTAGACTTGAGAGGATTTACTTTAAAAGGCGTTGGAAGCGGGTTGCTTGGGACGAGATCGGGCGGGTGGAGAGGATTCACATTCTGTCGGATTATATCGAAACCCTGAAGGCCAACGTCAGACTCTCTCGGGATTATAAGGTTGTGGTAGATTGTGGCAATGGGGCCGGTTCCGTCGCGACGCCGCGTCTGCTGTCCGAATTGGGGTGCAAGGTGATCAAGCTCAACTGCCTGCCGGACGGTCACTTCCCCGGTCGACCGCTCGAGCCTGTCCCTGAGAACCTAGTGGAGCTGTGCGAGACAGTGAAGTCGACTGGAGCGGACCTGGGCATCGCGCACGATGGTGATGCGGATAGGGTCGTGGTGGTGGACGAGGCCGGCAGGGTAGCCAAGGGAGACGAGATACTGGCGATTGTCGCCGCGCAACGTGTAAGGAGAGGTGGGGACATTGTGGTGACCACGGTTGACGCCTCAAAAGTTGTCGACGAGGTCGTGGGCGGGCGCGGAGGTAGGGTTGTTCGGACGCGGGTCGGGGATGTCAGCGTCGCGGTTGGGGTCAAGCGCAATCGAGCCGTATTTGGCGGCGAACCGTCCGGCGCCTGGATATTCCCCGACGTGCATCTCGCCCCAGACGGTCCGCTCGGGGCCGTGAGGGTTCTGGAGCTGCTTGAGTCGTCCGGTAGGACAATGTCGGAGCTATTGGAGCCTCTGCCGGACTACTACACCCATAGGGAGAAGTTGAAGTGCCAGGATGAGCTTAAGGCCAGGGTCATGAAGTCTGTCTTAAAAGGTTTGAAGGGGGAGTTCAGGGAATTGATTGGGACATTGAGCGTCGACGGGGTCAGGCTCAATCTGGTTGACGGCTGGGTGCTTGTTAGGCCATCCGGGACCGAACCATACATACGTGTAACTGCGGAGGCCAGGACACCGGGCCGAGCGCACGAGATAGCCAAAAAAGCCGTCAGGGTGTTGAAGAGTACAATTAGTGGTGGATAGGTAAGAGGGGAACCTATATTTTCTCGAGATTCACGCCTATCTCTTTCGCCATCTGACTGACTTCCGACCAGACCTCATCAGCTATTGTTATTCCGTCTCTGAGCCGCTTCTCCTTGGCTCTGAGCTCGGGCTCCCCCGGTACCAAGATCTCCTCCACCCCTGGGGCCTTTCGCGATTCCTTTATCTGCGTCGCAAATCTTCGGACGCGGGACTTGAAATCTTCCGCGGAAATGAATACCGACGGGTTGATGGCGATCATAAAGTCGCCCTTGGTTGAGAATCCATCCACAGGCTCCAGCGTCCCTGTTATCTCCTTACCAGTGGAAGCGCCCACAAGAGCTCCGGCCAGCAACTCGAGCACAAATGCGAGGCCGTATCCCTTCACACCTCCAAATGGGCTTAGCGCCCCCTCCAGGGCCTTCTTCGGGTCGGTGGTTGGTCGCCCATCGGGGCCTATCGCCCACGACTCCGGAATTGACTTGCCGCTCTTCGCCGCCGCCACAAGCTTTCCACGCGCGGCCATGCTCATCGCCATGTCCAGCAGTATCGGTTGTGGTTCAGACGGGATACCTATTGCAAGTGCGTTCGTGCCCAGGAGTGGTTCGACGCCGCCCCATGGGTGAACCAGCGCGTCAGTCGTAGTCGTGACTATGCTTATCAATCCCTCGCGCATGGCCATCTCGGAGTAGTAACCGGCGATCCCGAAATGGTTGGTGTTGAAGACGCCCACGGCCGAGATGCCTTGTTTTTTTGCTTTGTTGATCGCGACCGCCATGGCGCGTTTTGCCACGTAGTGTCCCAAGCCGTGCCCGCCGTCGATTAAGGCGGTTGCGGGCGTTTCCCTGACCGTCTTTAATTTTGTTTTCACCAGGATTGTCCCGCGCCTGATCGCCCTTATTATATAGGGGAGCCTGAGGAGGCCGTGAGAGGCTAGGCCTCGGACATCGCTCTCCGCCAGGACCTCAGCGGTTGCGCCCGCCTCATCGTCCGTGGCGCCGAGCTTTTTGAGCAGGGCTTTGATTATCGCCTTCTCCCGTTCGTATGTCAACATCATCCAAATACCCAAACCTCTTCGTTTATCGTCCTTAAAAGTTATGACAATATCCGCTGTCCTATTTAGGACATCAAAGATCTATTCACTTTAGATAAGCCGCACGGAAAGATATGTTAAGTACTTGAGCTTTTTGTGGAGTGCGTGTCCTATTTAGGACATTTTCTCTAAACTGCTGTCCTATTTAGGACATCTACAGTTCTAAGCTAAAGAGTTCGCTCGCATTTTTCGTTGTCGTCTCCGCGATTTTCGCTTCATCGACTCCTTTGAGGCTCGCCACGGCCTTCATAGTTTTGACGACATCGGCCGGTCTGGAATCAATGCCTCGATACTTCACTGGGGAATCCGTCTCAATCAGCAAGCGGTTGATCGGGGTTTCCCTGATAGCAAGCCTGTGGGGCTCGCTGTACTCGACTGCAGGGGTCGCGGAGACGTAACAGCCAAATGCCAAAAGATCTCGCAGAGTTTCAATTGGGCCGCTGTACCAGTGGAAGACCGACCTATTTACTCCCGCGGCTTTCACGAGCGATAAAGACTCCCGCCAGGCCCAGCGGGAATGAACTATCACCGGCTTTTCATGGCGCACGGCTATATCGAGCACACCCTCGAAGGCCTTAATCTGTGATTCCTTAGGTGTCTGATACTTGAAATCCAGGCCGACTTCCCCCATCGCTACACATTCCTCTATATTTTCCTCGAGGAACTTTAGCATGGTGTCCAGATCGTCCCTCAATCTCCAAGGATGCAATCCCAAGGCCGGAAAGACGAAGTTAGAGTGTTTCTTAGATGCCTCCAAAATGTCCTCGTTCGACCTCTCATCCTGACCGACCGCGATTATCGCGACCAAGCCGGCTTCTCTTGCGCGGACGAGTTCCGCGTCAAGCTTTGGCACTTCGTCTAGATGGGCATGGGCGTCTATCAAGCGCAGAAGATCATCCATACTGTTGTCGCCGCCACAGGAGTTAATCCTATTTTCTTCTCCTTAGCGCCGCCCCGATTCCGCCCAAGGTTGCAAATGCGACAGCAACCCCCAAAAGAACGTAGACCGCCGTGAAAAGGCGGGATATCTCAGTGGTTGGATGTAGATCGCCATATCCGACTGTCGTGAGGGTGGTGACTGAAAAATAAAATGAAGAAATCCAGCTCCACCCCTCTAAATAATGGTACACTAATGTGCCGAGTAAAATTAGTCCACCTAGCGAAAAGAGAGCTGCCGCAATTATTACCTTTATCTTCGATAGTATTTCCATTTTTCCCGCATAATACATCTTTGATTTAAAATTTAAGCTTTAGATAAAAGCCGATGACGTCGTCCTATTTAGGACACAATTTAACGTGCAAGAAGTTCAGCTTGTCCTATTTAGGACACCGTTCCCCTCGAGCTTCACTTAAAAATTGTTGGACATCCTTTTTTCTCAACAAAACCCGGTCCGACTCCACAAACGCCATGGCCTTTCCGCCTGCCGCGAATACGCGTTCCGCAGCGTGAAGCATCCGCCCAAAATTTTGAAATCTCCACACCGAATGTTGGACCAATTCGGCGTTTTGTCTCAGGTAGCGGTTGACCCTTCTCCTCCACTCGCTCGCACCATCTAGGTCGAAGATGAAGATGTATGCCATAAGCTCGCCTGTCCTATTTAGGACACTACGCCACAGTTACCCCACCCTTAAGGACGATCTCCTTTCCCCCGTTGTTGTCGTCGTAGAGCACCCACGTAAGTCTCGGAGTCGTCTTGGACATATTCCTGATAGCGAGGATTAACCTACGCCTGTCGTCCCCATCCTTAGCGCGGGTGAAGCCCCATCTCGCGTCGCTTGGTTCCAGTCCATTCAAGATGTCCGACTTGCGCCAGAGCTTGATTCTGTCCCAAAATCCTCGGTCCTCGTTGAACTTGGATTTTATCCTGAGTAGTAGCCGAAGTTCCTCTTCCCCCACGTCCTCAAGGGTCTGGTAGTGAATTAGCTTCAACTCCCCCGCCGGGTATTTGAGGGGCGGTTATTTATAAAGAGGCAACTCCGTAGATCGGGCTTTATCCTCAATAATTTATTAGCCCTTAAGATGACCATGATGGTGATGCACATGAAAGCAGTTATCCTCGCCGCAGGCCTGGGCACTAGGATGCGCCCCCTGACATTCACAAAGCCCAAGTTCATGCTTCCCGTGGCGGGCAAGCCGGCGCTCGACCACGTGATTTCCCTGCTCAAGAACGCCGGAATCGACAGGATTGCGATGGTTGTGGGATTCGGAAAGGAGCAGATAATGGAGCACTACGGCGACGGTTCAGGGTTCGGCTGTAGCATAGAGTACCTGCAGCAGAAGGAATTACTTGGGACTGCGAACGCCGTCTCGCTCGCCGAGGAATTTGTGGGCAATGAGCGCTTCGTTGTGATGAACGGCGACACACTTGTGGACCAGGAATCCCTGAACGCCTTCATTGCCCGCTACAGGGAACTTAGCGGGGGGGAGGATTTCGCCTGCCTGATGGCCACCATAGAGGTCGATGAGCCCGAGCAGTTCGGTATAGTATATTTGAAGGGGAATAACGTCACCGAGATAGTTGAGAAGCCAAAGCGCGCCAAGACACGGTTGGCGAACGCGGGCATTTACCTGTTCGATCCGAGGATATTCAACTCGATAAGGCGGACGGAGAAGTCCAAGAGGGGGGAGTACGAACTCACCTCCTCAATGCAACTGATGATCGCAGAGGGGGGAAAGGTCTTCACGTCGCCCCTCGAGCTCTGGGCCGACATAGGAAGGCCCTGGGACCTGCTGATTGCTAACGAGTACTTCCTAAGGTCCCTGAGTGGAGAAATTCACGGGAAGGTCGAGCACGGCGCCTACATAGAGCCGAACGTTTACATCGGCAGGGGATCCAGGATACGCTCCGGCTCCTACATCGAGGGCCCGACTTATGTGGGGAGCGGGTGCGACATCGGGCCAAACTGCTTCGTCCGCCCGTCGACGAGCATCGGGGACAACGTAAGGATAGGAAACGGTGTTGAGGTAAAGAACAGCATAATAATGGACCGCACGAACGTTGCGCACCTCTCCTACGTAGGCGATAGCATAATCGGTAACAGGTGCAACCTCGGGGCCGGCACGACAATCGCGAATCTCCGCTTGGACGAGGGCGAGGTCAGTATGGAGGTCAGCGGTAGGGTGATAAGGACCGGCAGGAAGAAGCTCGGAACCGTGATAGCGGATGACGTGAAGACGGGCGTGAACTCGATGATAAATCCAGGGGTAAAGATAGGCCCGAATTCGGCAATCGGCCCCGGGGCGGTAATATATGAAGATGTTCTCCCCAATACCTTTGTGATTACAAAGCCAGTCATCAAAAAGCGCAAATGGCCCGAGCATGGTGGGCTGGAAAATGTCTGAAGGAAATACTAAACATTTGAGGCGAAAGTGTCCGCACCTTGAAAAGGAAATCGGTGGGAGCGGTACCATAAGCATAAACTCAGTGAGGAGCTTGCCAGAAGATGCGGAGAAAGCTGCCAACTGCTTTAAAAGTGGGTACGAGCCAACGGTGATAGATTTTATCAGACGCTGCGTGACGGAGGACCAGGCCGTTGAGATAATAAACTTCCTAGAGGGTAAGGGAGATATAGGCAAGGGGCACGCCAAGCGGCTCCGCGTACAGGTGGCACAACATGGGCTCGGGAGCTTCGGCAAAAAGAGGGAGCCGGGTTGTTACGAGCGCGGTGAGACGGGTTAAGGATGCTTGAGCTAGGACTCGTAGGAAAACCCAACACGGGCAAGACCACATTTTTTAACGCCGTAACCCTGGCAAACGCACCCGTTGCCGGGTATCCCTTCACAACAATCGATGCGAACGTCGGCGTTACATATGTCCGTAGCAGATGTCCGTGCGGTGAACTCAAGGTGACATGCGATCCGCAGAATTCCAGGTGCTTAAACGGGGTCAGGTATGTGCCGGTGAGGATCATCGATGTCGCAGGCCTGGTTGAGGGGGCGCACATGGGGCGGGGCCTCGGCAACCGCTTCTTGGACAACCTTCGCATGGCCTCAGCCTTAGTCCACATAGTTGATGCATCGGGCTCGACGGATGCCGAGGGCAGGCCTTGCCCTCCTGGCTCCTACGACCCCCTAAATGACATAGACTTCCTTGAGGTTGAGATAGCGATGTGGCTTCGCGGTATAATATTAAAGGACTGGCCCAAGTTTGCCCGCAGGGCGAAGTACGAGAAGCTCGACCTGGCGAATGAGATATCCGGGCGCCTGAGTGGACTCGGGATAAAGCAGCAACATGTCCTGGATGCGTTCAGGCAGGCCGCCGTTGATAAATCCAACCCAGATGGATGGTCAGATGACGATATGCTCAGGTTAGTAGTCGAGCTTCGTAAAATCAGCAAGCCAATAATGATAGCCGCCAATAAATCGGACGTTTCGACAACCGAGCAGAACATAGAGCGATTGAGGCAACGTGGCTACCTGGTTGTCCCGACCTGTTCGGAGGCCGAGATGATCCTGCGTCGCGCGGCCGAGAAGGGTGTGTTGAGCTATAGGCCTGGAGATCCGGAATTCAAGGTCCTGAAACCCGAGCAGCTCACGGAGCAGCAGAAGGCGGCGCTGGAAAAAATTTCGGCTGTTATAAAGAAATACGGTTCGACTGGAGTCCAGCAGGTGGTGGACAGGGCGATATGTGAGCTGTTGAAGTTGATCGTCGTTTACCCTGTCGACGACGATAGCAAGTTCACGGACAAAAACGGCAACGTTCTGCCGGACGCATTTCTAGTGCCAAAGGGGATTACCGCCAGGGAGTTCGCCTACACCATACACAGCGACCTAGGCGAGTCGTTCCTCCACGCCATCGACGCCAAGACCAAGCGGAGGCTCGGGGAGGATTACGAGCTCAAGGACGGTGATGTTGTAAGGATAGTCGCCAGCAAAGGTCGATGATTTTTTTCTATTCATGGTAACTGTCGTGGAGCAGAAAGATAAATGAATAACCGCACATCATGGATAACCCCAATAGCTATAAACTAAGCACCCCGTAATCTTAGGGAGGTGGATAAATGACAAAGGTACTGGTCACAGACAAGATTGATGAGGAAGGTGTGAGGAAAATTAGGGAATTCGCCGATGTAGAAGTCGCCACCGGCCTGAAGCCCCCAGAGCTGATTGAAAAAATAAAAAATTACGATGTGATAGTTGTCCGCAGCGCTACAAAGGTGACCAAGGAGGTAATCGATGCCGGGGAGAATCTGAAGGTCATCGCAAGGGCTGGGGCTGGCCTTGACAACGTCGATTCTGAGGCGGCAAAGGCTAGGGGGATAAAGGTGTTAAACACCCCGGAGGCCCCATCCGTTGCCGTTGCGGAGCTGGCGCTAGGTCTGATGCTTTCATGGGTCAGGGGCATACCAAAAGCCGATGCCGGCATGAAGCATGGCAAATGGCTGAAGTCGGAGTTGATGGGCACCGAGTTGCGCGGCAAAACCCTGGGAATAATCGGCACGGGAAAAATCGGTCGGGAAGTTGGTTACAGGGCCAAGGCCTTCACGATGAGGTTGCTCGCATACGACGTCCTGAAGAACGAGGAGTTCGTAAAGGAAACAGGCTGTGAGTACGTTGACCTTGAAAAGCTTCTAGCTGAGTCGGACTTCGTGTCAATTCACATCCCGCTGTTGCCCAGCACCAAGCATATGATAGGTAAGGCGCAGCTGAGCTTGATGAAACCCACGTCGGTCATTGTGAACACTTCGAGGGGAGAGATAGTCGACGAAGCCGCCTTGATCGAAGCGCTGAAGGGCGGTAAGGTGGCCGGGGCTTGTCTCGATGTCTATTCGCGTGAGCCCTTGGTTGATAGTCCGCTTGTGAATTTGCCCAACGTGGTGCTCACGCCGCACATCGGGGCTTCAACTCATGAGACACAGCGCGAGGCGGCTTTACTCATCGCTGATAAAATAAAGGGAGCAATCCCTGAGTAGGAAGGTGTCCGTTTGGAAGACGAGAAGCGTAAGCTAATGCGCGGTCGGATGCGCGAGTGGCGTGAGGGTTCCGCCGTCCAACGGGTGGAAGTCCCGACCATCTTGAAGAGGGCGAGGACCTTGGGATACAAGGCGAAGCAGGGCGTGATCGTGGTCAGGGTCAAGGTGAGAAAAGGCGGCCGGCGCAAGGTAAGGCCATCCCGCGGGAGAAGGCCGAAGAGGATGGGCGTACTGAAGATCGTGCCCAAGAAGAGCATCCAACTTATAGCCGAGGAAAGGGCGGCTAGGAAGTACCCGAACCTTGAGGTCCTCAACTCCTACATGCTTGGCTGGGACGGCACGCGCAAGTACTTCGAGGTCATAATGCTGGATCCAGACCACCCCTCCATCAAGAACGATCCACAGCTGGGATGGATATCGGAAAAGGCACATCGAGGGCGCGTTTACAGGGGTTTGACCAGGGCGGGCAAAAAGTCAAGGGGCCTGATGTGGAAGGGTAAGGGCGCTGAGAGGATCAGGCCAAGCGTCCGAGCTCGAAAGAGAATAAAGTGAGCTGATGGGTTTCCCGTTTGGCAGCGCTGTCGTCAGCGAGCATTTACATGCGACCGAGGATGAGCAGCGCGTGTTAGAAATTCTAAAGAAATTACTCCTCGGATCGGTAGAGGTTCGGCGTTCAAAAATGATTGGCCATTATGGGAATCCCATTATATTTCTTGATGCAAGGGTCAACAGAAGGAAGGACTTGAAGGAGTTTTTGCATCGCATTTTTGCCGGGTTGTGTCCGGGTGAGTTAGAAAGGTTAAGGTCTTTGGTGCAGGATAGGGTTGACGATTCCTGCAATTTCTATCTGAGGTTCGATAAGCAGTTGGCCCAAGCCGGGGAACTTGCATTGACCGATAGTGGGGATGCCATACACCTGAGGTTGAAGACCGTTGCATTCCCAGCCAAGCGCGAAGTCGCTGTTCCCCTCGTCTTGAAATTTCTGCAGGATCAGGAGAAACATGAAGGATAGGCGCAGATACATCGCGTTTGAGGTTATCGGCCGGCAAGGCAAATCGGAAATTTACCGCGAAATTGTCGGTCGATGTGAGGTTCTCGGAGTTGAAGTCAAGCTCAGGATGGTCCTGTATGATATTGGTTCCCGCAGGGGCCTTTTACTTTGTAATCATCGTCAAGTGGATAAAGTCAAAGAAGTCATGTCCGGTGCGGAATGGATTAAAGTCCTGGGCGTTTCGGGTACCATCAAGTGCGCCAAAAGAAAGTTTTTATCCGAGGTTCAAGGGGGTTAGTCGCTGTCATCTTATATTAAATAGCTTAGTTTCGGTATCTCCGTATCTTGTTAATCAAGTAGTTTAACCTCGCTTGTGAGCAAAGCCCTCTCCCTGTCGTTGAATATGGCCAAATCGACGGGTACGAGGAGGGTGGCTTTGGTATCGATGAAGTTGAACCGTTTCTCCTGTATTAATTTGTACACGGTGTTGAATTCAAGCCGGCTCACCAGGTACGCGAGACCGTCCAAGAGCACCACGGACTCCTTATTTTCATTGAGGAAATTAGAAACGGTCACGCTAATCTGTTGGACGTCATCGATGGTCTCAAACCCTTCTATCGGTGACGATGAGAGGAGGATGATTTTCTCCTTCGGGACGCCGTACTCCAACAGTTTCTCGGGCTTCTCCCTGGAGATGCACAGCCCGGGGACGCCGTGGAGCACAAGTTGGGAGAATATCCTGTATGTTGCATCGCGCGATCTGTGTAGGTAGCACTCGCCGCGAGAGATGTCGTTCACCTTGTAGATAAATTCCCTCATCTTATTCTCGACATTCTTACGTTCGGTGATGTCAATAATACCAACTGTCACGTTACGTAATTCTTCTATTTTGGAAGGGATCGCCATGCTAATGCATATATCAATAATTTTTCCCTGCATATCCTTATTGACTGTTTCAAATTCTAAATGGGTCTTTCCCTCCCAAAAGGCGATGAGTTGTTCCAGAAACCCATCCATGCCCTCTTGCGGCACCAATTTGTCCAGTGGTCCGATCAGTTCATCTTTGTCTTTTGCATTGAAGATTTTCAATGTCGCGTCATTTACATCTAAAATTTTAACCATTTTCATTGCTTGAATAGCAAACTCTGGATGTTCCTTCAGATATCTCCAAAGATTCGTTACCCCTTGGGCTTTCAAACCGTCTATTGCTGCTTTGACTTCAGATAAATCCTCTTCCCAAATGGACACCGGGGCATATTCAAACATTCTACGGTAGCGCTCCTCGCTCCACTTCAGCTTCTGCTCATCCCTCTTGCGCTCTGTGATATCCCTTGCGATAGCCCACGTACCCATAGGCTTCCCCTGTCTGTCCTTGAGTAGCCATAATCTGATACTTATGGGGAATACTGTCCCGTCTTTTTTGATGTATTCTTTTTCATACTCATCGGAATAGCCTCTAACAAGTACTTGATTTTTGATGATATCCGCCTCAGTTTCATGCCATTTTTTTGGTGTAACCTGTTGATAGGTAATTTTCTTAAATTCCTCCTTTGAATAGCCGAGCATATCTAAGAGAGCCTGATTACAATCGAGGAAACGGCCTTCCAAGTCAGCCAAGTCAATCCCATCCTTGGTCGACTCAAACAACTCACGGTACTTTTTCTCCGATGTCTGCAGCGCTTTCTCAGCCATCTTGCGCTCGGTGGTGTCTCTTTGTACTGAAAGTGAATGAAGAATTTTTCCGTCGGCGTCTCTGATAGAATCCGAGCTGAGCAAAACAGTTTTCTCCTCGCCAGCCTTTGTGATTATGACCAATTCTTCGTTCTTAAGCTTGCCTGTCTCCTTCCACTTAACGAATAGTTCCTTGGCTCTCCTGACTGAAGACGGAGCGTAGATGGTAGAAAACAAGTTTTTTCCTAAAATTTCCTCCTTCCTGTAACCCAGTGCAGTCAGTGCTGAATTGTTGATTTCAAGTATTTTTCCGTCAAGAGATATTATGTAATAGTAATCTGGCCCGTTTTCAAAGAAATTTTTGAACTTCTCCCTGCTCTGCCGCAGCTCCTCCTCCGTCCGCTTGCG
>CAYUMT010000006.1:0-32358 GCA_964446015.1 Hadarchaeota archaeon (SeqCode) | reverse complement strand
AAAAAAGGGGCTAAACTAATAGGCTGGGATAAGAGGCCAAAACCCGGGGAACAGAAGGGCGATATAAGGCGAGGCATAGGGGTAGCCAGAGGGTTTCATAGCTCGGGTACTGGGAATCCAATTCCACTCAATATGGATTATTCGGGTGCATTGGTGAAAATCAATGAAGATGGGACAGTCGATCTAGTGACCTCGCTGATGGATCAGGGTGGTGGGACGCTGGATGCATTAGCGAAAATAGTTTCAGAAGAATTGGGGATCCCTCTGGACAATGTCGGCATTTCAACTGTGGACACTCGTACGACAGTGTATGATATAGGTACCCATGCTTCCCGAGGAACCTATGTGGGTGGGTCGACTGTTAAAAAAGTTGCGAATCAGGTTAAAGAGAAATTACTTGAGTATGCTTCAAGAATTTTAGGCGCCAGTCCGGAGGCGCTAAAGGTTAGACCTGACGAGAAAGTTGGACAGGGGATAGTCTACGCGGACGGTGTTAAGGGAAAGGAGATCACCGTTGGCGAGGTGGCCGAAACAGCCAGACAGAACAACTGGGGGACGATAGCAGCAGCAGACAGCTACGAACCCTTGAATTGTTCCCCTTCCTTCATAGCTTGTTTTGTAGAGGTTGAGATGAATGTAAAGACGGGGGAGATAAAGCTACTGAGAACTGTTATCGGCTGCGACTCGGGAACGATAATAAATCCAAGTTTAGCTGAGGGACAGTTGCATGGCGGATTTCATAGGGGGGCGGGTTACGCATTACTTGAGGACACAAAATACGACTGGAAAACGGGTAAGCTGTTGGGCAAGGGATACCTAACTGATTTTAAAATGCTCACGGCTTCTGATCTCCCGAGCTTAGAGAATATGAAGATTTTCTTTGTGGAAACTTACGAGCCGACAGGACCGTTTGGCGCGAAGGGCATCGCAGAACCTTCGATAAATACTATACCGGCTGCTGTGGCCAATGCGGTATACAATGCAACAGGAATAAGATTTAGGGAGATACCTATAACTCCTGAAGAAGTGCTCTCGGCATTAAATGGAAAAGGGATTTGTACATGGATGTAATTTTGACGGAAGTTATCTCTATCTCGGCCAGCTTGCGCCTTTTAAAATAGGGAGAAGTTAACGCCATCAAAATGGTGCGAAGGAAGGGATTCGAAACCCCGAACTGACATGAGCCGCCAAAACTGAACCCACGGTACAAACCCCGGGCGCAATTCTCTTTAATGATGTTTATAGAGGGTCTGCAACACAACCGCTTTTTAACCTTGAATTGCAACCTAGATTACCCGCTGCTAATGTCTTAATAAGCAGTTATTCATAGGGTATATGGCAAACCTCTAATCGGGGAATAGTATGCCGGAGTTCAAACACATAGTTCGTTTGGCCGGAAAGGACCTATCGGGCGGAAAGTCGGTCCAGCTGGGGCTATCGGACTTGAAAGGCGTTAGCTTAATTTATGCTCGCGCGGTGGCCTATGTTTCAGATGTTGATCCCTTTTCAAAACTAGGCGGCCTGGATAAGGACCAGGTAGAGCGGCTTGAGAAAGTGCTAAAGAGCCCAGCTGAACACGGCATTCCGACTTGGATGCTCAACAGAAGGAAGGACTATGAGTCGGGAAAGGATATGCACCTGATAGGTTCGGATTTTGACATGGCCATTAGGTCCGATATAAGCAGGGAGAGACGCATTCGAAGCCGTCGCGGAATAAGGCACGAACTAGGGCTCCCAGTCCGCGGACAGCGTACGCGAACCACTGGCAGGATGGGTCTTGTTGTGGGCGTCAAGCGAAAGGAAGTCAGGATGAGGGAGGAAGCCGCTAAACCTGGTAGGGGGAAGAGGGAGGAAGCTGCCAAGCCTGCCGAAGTAAAGCAAGAGGAAGCCCCCAAGCCTGCAAAGGGAAAGCAAGAGGGAAAAGAAGTTAAGCCTAAAGCGGCAGAGACCAAGAAATCCGAGGCGAAGGCTAAACCCGAAAAGACTTGATGGGTAAAAAAATGATACGTCAGAGAAAAAAGTACCTGAGACCCTCCCATCCGTGGGAAAGGGAGCGTATGGATGCCGAAGATAAGATGCGGAGCCAGTACGGGCTTAATCGGAAGGAGGAGATATGGCGCGCTGAAAAGCTCTTGAGGAACTTTAGGAGCCAAGCCAGAAACTTGCTTGCGGCTTCGGGTCCTCAAGCTGAAAAGGAGACCAAGCAGCTAATTGACAGGCTACGTAGGTTAGGTCTAGTCGGGGAGGAATCAACTCTCGACGATATCCTAGGATTGACCATGGATAAGTTGCTTGAGAGGCGCCTCCAGACAATCGTTAAAAGAAAAGGCCTAGCCCGGACGGCTCGACAGGCTCGTCAGCTCATCACCCATGGTCACATCGCTATTGCTGGAAGACGCATTAATGTTCCTAGCTATTTGGTCACAGTTGCTGAGGAGGGCCAGATTGATTACGTGGCCGGCAAACCGTTTCCAGGAATAAAGCCAACGGAAACTGAAACCGAACCTCCTACCGAAGCAGGCACGGTCGTAGAAACCGGTGCCGAGCATGTGGAGATGGAAGTTGAGAAGGGATCGGAGGAGGGAGAAAAATGACGGATGAAAAATGGGGCATAGCGCATATATTCTCCTCCTTTAACAACACGATGATTCACATAACCGACCTCACTGGAGCGGAGACGGTAGCCCGCTTCTCAGGAGGCATGATAGTCAAGGCGGATAGGGAGGAATCTTCACCCTATGCTGCAATGCAGGCCGCGACTAGGGCGGCAGAGGAAGCCATGGATAAGGGCTTCGGAGGCGTGCACATAAAGGTTCGTGCTCCGGGCGGTAGCGGGTCAAAGAGCCCAGGCCCGGGGGCGCAGGCAGCCATCCGAGCGCTCGCGCGGGCCGGGTTGAAAATCGGTAGAATAGAGGACGCTACTCCAGTCCCACATGATGGATGTCGCAAAAAGGGCGGGCGCCGAGGCCGACGTATCTAGTTCATTTTGGTTGATGTTATGGTCATCTTGATAAAAGATGGAATAATAGTTACCAACGACTCTTCGAGGCGAATAATAAAAAATGTTGACGTGGTAATTGAAGGCGATAGCATTGCAGCGATTGGCAAACATAGCGACATAAAGGGGAAGTATTCTATAGATGAGAGGATAAACGCAAAAGGTAAGGTTGTGATCCCTGGGTTTGTGAATACCCATACCCACATGTTTCAAGTTCTTACGCACGCGCGAGTTGCAGATGTAAAGGCTGCCGCAGAGAGCGATCCTAAGTTGGAAAGGGACATGTTTCTGTGGTATCTTCTGAAAAAGGCTCAGTTCCCGGTTTCCCAATCTCTGACGAAGAAGAGCCTGGCCGCGGCTGCTTCCCTCGCCTCTGTGGAGATGATAAGGGGCGGAATAACCTGCGTCGTGGATAACCACTACGGGCCCACGGACAAAACCACCGTTAAGAAACTAGCTGCGACCATGGAGAAGATCGGAATAAGGGGCGTGATAGCTAGGGGGATGGCACCTAAGGATAGGCCAAGGTTAGCAAAAAAAGTTAAGATACCAGAGCATGTCTTTCAATACTCTTCGAAGGATGAGATTCGGATAACGGACGCCTGCATCCGTGAGATAAACTATAGGAGCGACCTAGTAAAGGTCTGGCCCGCGCCCCTTTCTGAGATGTACATAAGCCCAGAATTTTATTCGAAATGCTATGAGCTAGCAAAAAAGCACGACGTTGGCATACACACACACATGGAGGAGGGCACAGCAGATCCAAAACTATACAGGGATGAATACGGAAAGGGGCCGGTGGAGATACTTCACGATTTGGGTCTCCTGTTCCCAAAATTTCATCTGGTTCACGGTACATGGTTATCAAAAAAGGAAATCAAACTGATAGGCAAGACTGGAGCAACCGTGGTACATAATCCTGTCTGCAATGCAATAGTATTTTCTCCAGGGATTGCCCCCGTGGCTGAAATTGCGAGGGAACGTGGCAATGTCGCCTTGGGCACAGATGGAGTGCTTCACAATATGTTCGATGTCCTAAAGATGACTGTCGCACTTCAAAGGGTGAAATACATCGATCCGCTCGCTATATCTGCGGAAAAAGTTTTTGAGTTTGCTACCCTAGGTGGCGCGCGGGCCGTTGGTCTCGAAGGACAAATAGGTTCGATAGAGCCCGGGAGGAAGGCCGATCTCGCCATTATAGATTTGAAAAAACCCAACCTAACTCCAGTTTCTAGGGAACCCACCTCTGGCGGGATGGTTAACCACTTGATACTGTATGCCGTCAGTACGGATGTCGATACAACGATAATTAACGGGAAAGTTGTCATGGAGGGCGGAGTAATTAAGACCGTTGACGAGGAACTTGTAATGGAGAGAGCTCAAAGGGCCGCAGATGGGTTTGCCCAAAAATTTGCTGAAGTGGACGCGTCGTAGACTCGATGATAAGTTTTATCACACTTGGGTAGGATGCAAACACGTTAAATAAACGATTAAAGTTTAATAAACAGAGGAGCGAGATTAAACGTCTCTAAAAGTTAAAAACTCAGGCTACCTATCAGTCGGCAAATCTCTGCCCAAAATAGATGCTTTAGGTAAAGTTACTGGAAGATCGAAGTACATCGCCGACATAAGGATGCCCGGGATGTTATACGGAAAGGTGCTCAGAAGTCCCATCGCTCACGCGAGGATAAAAAGTATAGATACATCAAGGGCAGAGAGGCTTCGAGGGGTAAAGGCGATAATCACCCACAGTGATGTCCCGAAAGTACTTTACAACCTATCCCAACATGCCGAGATAAGACCGAGGGACAAACTTGTACTGGATAAAAAAGTTCGCTACGTTGGAGATGAGGTCGCGGCAGTGGCAGCTGTGGACAAAGATAATGCTGAGGCTGCTCTTGAGCTGATAGAAGTTGAATACGAGGAACTTCCAGCGGTGTTTGATTCCGAGAAATCCATGGAGGCTGATGCGCCAAAAATTCACGGTGGGGAAAGTAATATCTGCGCCTTTTTTAGGAAGGAATGGGGCGATTTGGAGAAGGGGTTCAAAGAGGCCGACTGTATTTTTGAAGACACTTACAAGACCCAGGCAGCGCACGCAACCCCAATAGAGCCGCACGGATGTATAGCAAGTTATGAATCGGGAGGTCTCATGATTTGGACAAGTTTACAGGCGCCACATCCGTTTAGAAACAAGATCTCTCAAATCTTCGGAATTCCAGCAAGCAAAGTTAGGATAATCACGGCTTACATAGGTGGGGCTTTCGGAAATAAGTGTGACCTATTACTAGAGCCTATTGCTGTTTCTCTTTCCATTAAAACTAATAGTCCAGTAAAATTGGAGCTAACAAGGAAGGAGGCGTTTTACACAACCAAGCGTCATCCATCCATAGTGAAACTTAGGACTGGAATCAAGCGTGACGGCACTATAACCGCTAGGCTGGTTAACAGCATTTTCGTGGCAGGTGCTTATTCTTCCCACACACCGGGTGTATCATTTGCCCATGTGGCCTCAAGTTCAAGTTTGGTTAGCTTATACAAAACGCCACATTTCAAGGCCGAGGTAGATGCTGTATATACTAATACGCCTCCATCCGGGGCTTTTCGAGGATATGGCAATCCCCAAGGAGCCTTCCCCGTTGAATTACAGTTGGACCAAATAGCTGAGGAGTTAAAAATTGACCCCATAGAGCTTAGATTGAAAAACTTCATACGGGCGGGGGATGTGAATCCTGCGACTGGATCTAGGATAGGCAGTTATGGCCTTAATGAATGCATTGATAAGATAAAAAAGGAAATGAGCTGGGATAATAAGAGGAAGGGAAAAAGGGAGCTAGCGGGCGTAAGGAGGAGAGGTTTGGGAATAGCTTTTTTGATGCACACGAGCGGGGTGGTGGGATTAGATGAAACTTGCTCGTCCTTGGTTAGGATTAACTCAGACGGAACGGTGTTCATAGAATCGGCAGCTGTGGATTTGGGCACTGGATCCAATACTACAATAGCGCAGATAGTATCTGATGAGTTATCAGTTAAGATGAACGATGTGAAGATAACAGAGGAGTCAGATACTACCTTCCTACAAGATAGGGGGTCTTACGGTAGCGGGACTTTGTATATAAGCGGAGAAGCGGCGAGACGAGCCGCAGCTGATGCGAAAGGCCGACTTCTAAGGAGGGCATCGGAAATTCTTGGCGTGAAAGTAGTTAACCTTTTCCTTGAAAATGGTTGTGTCTTGGTTAGGGGTAAAAATAAAAAACGGATTCCAATTGGAGAAATCGTCAAATCAATGCCCGGCAGCGAGTTGGTTGGCGTGTCGGTTTACAACCCCACCGTCTTCCCACCTTTCTTTGGTGCTCAATGCGCAGAGGTGGAGGTCGACACGGAAACTGGAAATGTTGAGGTTCTTAGAATAGCATATACCCACGACATAGGTAAAGCGATAAATCCCTCGATAGTGGAGGGCCAGCTGGAGGGGGGAACGGCCCAAGGTCTTGGATACGCACTGACCGAAAAGCTATACATTAATGAAAAAACTGGGGAGTACCTTAATCCCAACTTTACCGATTACAGGATACCACACGCAAGCGAATACCCAAAAATAAAGGTAATATTGGTTGAATCCAAGGAGGATTGTGGTCCTTTTTATGGGAAGGGTTGCGGAGAAGCGTGTATAGTTCCAACCGCTCCCGCCGTGGCTAATGCTATTTTTGATGCCGTGGGCATAAGGATAAAAGAAATCCCCATAACTTCAGAACTGATTCTTAGGGAACTAGGATAGTTTGAGTCGCTCTTAAAATTTTCAAAATTTGTCTTAATTATAAGCGGTTTCACATGTTGCAATGAAAACGCTTTCCCCGTGTTTTAACTCACTTAATTACAGTATTAATAATACATAGCTATTACAATTAAAATCGGTCTTTTTTTAAGGTTTCTTTGAACAACCTTTCAGGTGTAAATGGTATCTTCTTTATTCTTACACCCACGGCGTTGTATATGGCGTTGGCAATGGCCGGGGCCGTTGGAACCAGTCCCCCCTCCGCGAGTCCCTTGGCTCCAAAGGGGCCAGATGATTCGTTGGGTTCAACGATTATGGTTTCGACTTCCGGCATTTCCGTCGCGTGCAACAGCTTATAATCGGTGAAATTAGGATTAAGTACGCTTCCCTTTTCGTTTAAGAGCAGATTTTCAGTTAGGGCGTACCCCATTCCCATATAAATCATCCCCTCCATCTGCCCTTCCACTGCCATCGGATTTATTGCCTTGCCGACATCCTGAGCGCTCACGACTTTCAGGATCCTAACTTGTCCTGTTTCTATATCAACTTCTAACTCCACAAACTGCGCCCCAAAGTAGGGAGCGTTACTAAGTGGTTGATAAGACGCTTTGCCGACAATTACCTCACCTTCCTTTAGAGAATACTGAGATTTACGAACTACTTCAGCTATCGAGATTTTCTTTTTGGTCCTCCCCTTCGCAGCTATTTCCCCACGATTAATCTCTAAATATTTTGCGTCCAAATTAAGCATTCTAGACGCTATTTCAAGAATCTGCCTCTTAGCGTCTCCAGCAGCCAGCCTAGTCGCATTGCCCGCAACATAGGTGGTCCTGCTGGCGTAGGCACCCTGATCGAATGGCACGATGCCAGTATCCGCGGACACCACGCTGATATCCTCTAGGCTTATTCCGAGTTCTTCCGCGACGATCTGGGCCAGAACGGTTGAAGACCCTTGTCCGAGATCGGCAGCTCCCGTGAAAACCTTGGCCGTACCATCGGAGTAAACAGTCACAATGGATGAGCTACTCTCTGGTTTGAAGGGAAAAGCACCGCTGCTGTGTGTGGAGCAAGCCATCCCAATCCCCCTTCTTTTGGAGCCCACTCTTGGTTTTGCCATTTCCCGTTTTCTTTTCCAACCGATTTTTTCAGATCCTTTCTTTATGCAATCCTGTAAGCCGCAAGTCTCTAGCCTTATTCCAGTTCCTGGGTTCAAATCACCAGCCCTTATTGCATTCTTTAGCCTGAAATCCACTGGGTCCAGCCCAAGCTTTTCAGCCATTTCATCCATTTGTAATTCCACTGCGAAGGATTGTTGAGGATTTCCGTATCCACGCATTGCACCACAAACTGGTGTATTTGTGTACACGCAGTATCCATCAAATTTCAAGTTTGGCGATTTATACAATCCGATTTCCCTTGAGCTCATAGCCCCCGCGACAAAGGGACCGTGGGATGCATATGCACCTGTATCGAGGACCACTTTGATGCTCCTTGCCGTTATGGTGCCGTCTTTCTTCACACCCGTCTTCAGGTGGATTATACAAGGATGGCGCGTTCGAGTGCTGGTAAATACCTCTTCCCTAGATAAGACCATTTTAACTGGCTTATTGGTCTTCATGGAGAGCAGTGCACAAATTGGCTCCAATATTACCTCATTCTTTCCACCAAAGGCCCCACCGGTGGAAGTTTTGATTATCCGGATTTTACTCATTGGTATACTCAGAAGTTCGCTCAAAATCCTCTGGACAACAAACGGGACTTGAGTTGGGGTCCACACCATAAGTTCTCCGGCAGCCTTGTTATAATCGGCTACGCACGAATGTGGCTCCAGAGCACAATGCGTCTGGCGAGAAGTTTCGTATCTATCCTCAAATATACAATCGGCTTCTTCGAATCCTTTTCTGATGTCTCCCCATTCCCTCATTATGTGGGCCGCAATGTTTTGTCCTGCGCCATGAATTTTTGGTGCCCCGGATTGCATGGCTTTTACTGGATCTAAGACCGCTGGCAACTGTTCATATTCCACTTCAATGAGTGCCAGCGCTTCCTCGGCTGTATCTTTGTCCATGGCTGCCACTGCCGCGACCTTGTCCCCCACAAACCTGACCCTATCGTCCAAGATGTATTCGTCCTTTAAAATATGTTCAACGGGGGGAGTCCCGGCCCCATTGTATAAAATTCTCGGCACATCATGGTGAGTAATTATTGATGCTACCCCTGGAAATTCTTTAGCTTTGCGGATGTCAATTTTCTTTATTTTGGCGTGGGCATGTGGACTTCTAAGTATTTTTGCGTGTAACATGCCTGGCAATTCAGCGTCAGGGGCATACTTTGCTTTTCCA
This sequence comes from Hadarchaeota archaeon (SeqCode), assembly GCA_964446015.1. Taxonomy (GTDB): domain Archaea; phylum Hadarchaeota; class Hadarchaeia; order Hadarchaeales; family Hadarchaeaceae; genus Hadarchaeum. The sequence continues at coordinate 23,243 of CAYUMT010000006.1, read as the reverse complement.
GATGATTCTAGCGCCCCAGTAATGCGTGGTGAACGTTTTCCCACTATTAAAAATTTGCTATTTTGCTTCATCTTGACTTTTCTCTCATCCTTCTTGCTGCGGAGAGAATTGCCTTTACGGGCTTGACGTAGCCGGTGCATCTGCATAGGTTGCCATCTATCGCATGCCTGACTTCTGCCTCTGTCGGGTTAGGGTTATTGTCCAATAGTGCTTTCGCGGTTAGTACCATTCCGGGGGTGCAATAACCGCACTGGATTGCACCCTCCTTGATAAACGCCTCTTGTATCGGGTGGAGTTTATCCTTTCCTAATCCCTCTATGGTTAGAATTTCTTTACCCTCAGCTCGGGCCGCCAGCACAAGGCAGGAGGTTACAGGCTTTCCGTCCATTAGGACAGTGCACGCACCGCATTCCCCGGTCCCACAGCCATATTTCGTCCCGGTAAGTCCGATCTGTTCCCTTATAACGTCGAGCAGCGTCCAGTGAGGCTTAACCTCTAATACGTAATCTTTACCGTTCACATTTAAAGTGACGGAAACTTTTTCCTGCTTTACTAAATCTTTCATTTACCCACCTTGAATTTTCCAACAACATCAGCCAAAGTACGCTTTACTAATACCTTGGCTACCTCCCTACGATATTCGGCAGAGGCACGGATATCACTTATCGGCTTTATAGCTTCGGAGGCCGTTTGAGCAACCTCCAGGGAGACTTCCGATATGTCCTTAATTTTCCTGCCTTGCACCATGGCTTCCGCTTCTTTGGCTCTGATGGGTGTGGGGGCCACAGCTCCTAGTGCAATCCTAACCTCCTTGCAAATCCCTCCGGCTCCCAGAGTAATCCTTACGGCAGCGTTAACCTGAGAGATGTCTTCGCTCGTTCTGCCCTTTTTCATAAATGTTGCCTTGGTTTTTTTAGGAGCTCTAGGGACAAAAATTTCTGTAAGTAACTCGTCCTTGTTCAAACAGCACTTTTTCGGCCCTGTGAAGAATTCTTCCACTGAAACTTTCCTTTTTCCCGATGTACCAACTATCGTTGCCACGGCATCCAAGACTATGAGCGGGGGAGCCATGTCCGCCGAAGGGGCTGCATTGCAGATGTTGCCCCCTATGGTCGATATATTTTTTGTTATGGGGGTTCCCATTTCAAAGGCGGCTCTAGATAGGACGTTATACGACTCCTTCTTTATTTTTTGGGAGGTTTCTAACTCGGCGACGGTAGTCATAGCGCCTATTCTAATGCCCCTTCCATTTGATTCGACATAACTTAGGGGAAGGCGTGAGATATCGACTATGTATTTGATTTGTGGGGGTTTAACAACTAAAAGATCGGTGCCACCAGCCAAAACCGCAGCCGACTTTCCATATTTTTTAAGCAAGTTTGTCGTTTCTTTAATTGAGGATGGCCTTAGGTACTCCTTGGGGCGGAATAAACTCATTTTAATCAACTCGTATCTTTTCTTAGGACTTATTAAAGTTTTTTACAAGCTTAATTATCCAGATTTTTTGATTTAAATCTAATCCAGTTATCAGTCTTTTCATAGTCCTGTAAATGCTGTTCAAATAAACACCTCTGTCTAAGCTTTTAGTTCACCTCCCCGCCGGACGGCAGACCATTTACAGACCGATGCTATCTGCAACGATTGTAGAGAATTCCAAACACTTAACAGAAATTCTGCACAATTTTGAGGTCGTGCGTTGGGAAGTAGCGATCGAATGCGCGCAACCTGTCCTTTAACGTCTCGAACTAGCGCTCTATGTAATTGCGGTCACCGACGCACACAACGACGTGCTCCAGCCCAAATCTGCGCGCTGGCCAGTAATATCAGGGGCCACCGTCGGTGGCTATGGAAGGCTTTCCCTTGTAGAAGCAAAGACGGCGCTTGAGAAATCCAAGTTCATCGATGCTCTCTCGATATGCGTTGGCAAGCATGCTCACGACCTCGTGATTTTCGGGGTTCACGGCCGCGAAGACGTAGACCCATTCGCTTTTGTTGTGCACCTTGGTCTCGTCGACGACGAGGTATCGCCCCCGCTTACACATGACCAAGGTTCCGCTCACCTAGGTCCCGACCTGCTGGAGCCAGTACCAGATCGCCGAGTGTGCTACCGCCTCAAGCTCTAAATCTTCAAGCAGGCGCTGCGTCTGTCTGAGGCTGGGGTCCTGCAGATAGGGGTGACAGGCGAGGACCTTTGCCCTGGGTGGCTTTTTATTCATCAGGAAAATCCTTTTGACCGTTCCCATATATACATACAGGAGAGAAGATGAATAGGAACTTGAGTTCTGGTTATATAGTTTAAACCTCCTTGCAATTGTTCACCCTCTCCTCGTCAGCCGTTCATCATTGAAGAATCAGAATGTAAAATCTAAAGCTTATTTGAACAGCATCATCCTGGATAAAGATAAATTCCTCAAAAAGTTTTTATAGGTCAGTTTTTACAATAACACGGTTATGTATGGCGGACTACATCTTTGAAAATGGGATTGTCGTAACGGTGAATAAAGATGGTAGGGTTATTGAGGATGGTGCTGTAGTTGTCGAAGGAAATAAAATTTTAGCCGTTGGAAAAACTTCTGAGATAAGGAAAAAGTACAGCGCTGAGGAAAGGATTGACGCAAGGGGCAAGGTCATAATGCCCGGGTTTGTTACCCCCCATAACCACATGTACAACTCTTTAACACGATACATGGATATACCATGTCCTCCAGAAATAGGCGCGGATTTTGGAAGCCTCCTGACAAGATGGTGGTGGCCGAAAATTGAGGATACCTGCAAAAAGGATGATGTTTATACCGGGGTGCTGTTGTCTTCGGTGGAAATGTTAAAAAATGGGATAACCTGTACCGCGGACCTGCAGGAGGGACAAAACATCATACCTGGGGCCCTTGATCGCGCTTCAAAGGCCGTAAACGAAGCGGGGATGAGGGCGTGCCTTTCATTTGAATCGACGGATCGCATAAGCCGTAAAAAGGGAAAGCTTGGAATTAGGGAAAATGAGAACTTCATAAAGAAGTGGAATCGTAAAAAGGATTCTCGTATTAGGGGAATGATGGGCGTACATACATGCTTTTCATGCGCCCCCGAGACATTGAGAAAAGCTCGCGAGATAGCTGATAAGCGCAAATGTGGAATGCAAATCCATATCGCTCAAAGCACATATGAGGTGAATATGATAAGGGAGAAATACGGCGTTGGGGGATCGGTAGAATTCTTGGACAGCATAGGATTTTTGGGTCCAGACGTAGACGCCGCCCACGGCATATACATATCAAAGGGTGAACAGGAGATTTGGCAAAAGAACGATGTTGGACTCTCCTTCAATATAAAAAGTAATGCATTCTATGCAAATGGGCTTGCTCCGGCGGCCGACCTCCTCCGAAGGGGATGCAAGGTTGGACTAGGCATCGATGGCGTGAATATTTATGACATGTTCGAATTGATGACCTTCTCCATGGCCATGCTGAGGTTATATTACTTAGATGGTTCCCTGCTACCACCTGACAAAGTTATCGAGATAGCTACCATTGGGGGGGCCAGAGTTCTCGGACTGAATAAGGAAATAGGATCACTGGAAGCTGGCAAAAAGGCCGATATCATAGTGGTTGACTTCTCAGGTAAACCAAAATTCACGCCAGCACTGAACAAGTTAGAGGTCCTAGCTTTCGGGTGTAGGGGGTCTGATGTAGATACTGTAATGGTAGATGGTAAGATCTTGGTAAATGGGAAGGAAATTTTGACAGTCGATGAGGAAAAAGTTTTTGAAATGGCCAAGACGCAAGCGGCTAAGTATCAAGAGCGCGCCATTGAAGCTTCGATTAGGCCACCTTGGTCATTACCCAAAAGTTGATTTTGGTGAGAACTAGAATGGTAGACCTTTCCGTAAATTTTGCTGGAATCAAGTTTAAATTCCCCACGGCTGTTGCGGCTGGACCGCTCACAAGAGACGGAATTTCCATCAAAAAAGTTGCCCAACAATATGGCGTTGGAGCCGTTGTGGTCAAGACAGTATATAAAAAATCAGAGGATACGCCCAGACCATGCATGGTCGCCGTGAAAGGCAATAATTTACTTAATCACGATTGGTCGGCCACGAGCGCAGAGCAGATGGCAAAAGAACTAAAAATAGCTAAAGAGGGTGAGAAACCCCTGATAGTCAGTATCTTGGGCGAGATCGATGATTTATTGGAAATGGCCGGGCTATTGGAGGACGCTGGAGCTGACATGTTGGAATTACCGGTAGCCGTTCCACCAATAGAGGAGCTTAAGGAGAACGTAAAGAGAATAAAAGAAACTGTTGAAATTCCTCTAGGCGTGAAAATAGGGCCCGATGTTCAAGATATCCCAAAGTACGCTAAGTCGATAGAACAGGCAGGGGCAGATTATATTTCAGGAATAAACACTTTGGGCCCCGGCTTGGCGATTGACATATTTACGGGAAAACCTCTGTTGGGATCTAAATTTGGATATGGTTACCTTTCTGGTCCAGCGATAAAATCCATATCGGTCAGGTGCGTTGCCGAAATGGCCAAAAGTGTCAAGATACCTGTTTTGGGAGGCGGTGGCATCAGCGATGGTAAGGATGTTATAGAAATGCTGATGGCCGGAGCCAGTTGCGTTCATCTACATACTGCAGCGATCCTTCGGGGTTTGGGAGCCTTTGGTAAAATTGTAAAAGAAACAGAAGAAATTTTGGATAAGATGGGATATAAGAGCGTTGAGGATGTAAGGGGATTGGCCTTAAAGTACATCAATGAGGAACCTTCGTACACTCTACGTCCCGCGGTGGTTAATCCTGAACTTTGCAACAGTTGCGGCGTCTGCGAAAGGGTATGCGTTTATGATGCAATAAAGGTTGAAGACGGGGTAGCAAAAGTTAATGAAAAAAACTGCTTTGGATGTGGTGTGTGCAAAACTATGTGCCCAACGCAGGCCATCAAATTGGAATGAAAAGGGGTGTAACATTTGAGAAAAATACTTTATATAGATCCGCTTGACTGTACAGGGTGTAGAAATTGTGAGGTGGCATGTAGCTATATAAAGGAGCGTTTAATGAACCCTCAAAAGGCCAGGGTGCATGTTGTGAGGATCGGAGCTGTATATGATAGTCCAGTAGCCTGTAGACAATGTGAGAATGCTCCTTGTGCTAAAAGTTGCCCAGTAGAGGCAATTGAGAGGAAAGGAGACATATGGTTTGTCAACGGAGAAAAATGCATAGGATGCAGTATATGCGTTCAGGAATGTCCTTTCGGGGCTATTTCTATTCATCAGGATAAAGGGATAGCCATAAAGTGCGATCAATGCGGACATTGCGTAAAGTACTGCCCGCCTGGAAAATTGAGGCTGATAAACCCCAACGAGATAGCGAACGAGAAGAGGTTGAAAAACGCAAAACGCCAATTAGAAACTTTAGAAGTTGGAGGTGAAAAGGATGTCATTTAGGTACAAGGCTTACGGTGGAAACATCGTGAGGGTGGACTTGACAGAAGGAAAAGTTGTAAAACAACCACTAACAGCTGAATTGGCAGAAAACTTTCTCGGCGGTGCTGGTTTTGTTGCCAAAATTTTGTGGGATGAGGTCAACCCAGGTACAGACGCTTTTAGTCCGGATAATAGGTTGATTTTTGCCGTTGGGCCCCTTAGCGGAACTGGTTGGCCAGTAAGCTGCCGATTCGAGGTCGGAGGCAAGTCACCTCTAACTGAAATTTATGGCGACTCAAGTTGTTGCGGCCACTGGGGCCCAGAATTAAAGTTTGCAGGTCACGATGCGGTGGTATTTCAAGGAAGGTCCGAGAAGCCCGTCTATCTTTGGATAGACGATGATCACATAGAAATCAGGGATGCTAAAGAATTGTGGGGAAAGACCACCGGTGAAACACAAGAATTAATCAGAGAGGAACTTGGCGATCAAAGGATACAGGTCGCTAGTTGCGGTCCTGCGGGAGAAAATTTGGTAAGATATTCTTGCATTATAAACCTAAAAAGAGCAGCCGCGCGTAGCGGGTTGGGGGCTGTTATGGGATCTAAAAACTTAAAGGCTGTAGCCGTTAGGGGTAGCAAGGACGTAAAAACGGAAGATCCTAAAGAATTTTACAAATTTATGAAAGAGGTCATTGAAGTATATAAAAAGGACTTTTATGTTCTTGATAGGATAAAGTTCGGGACTCCAATTTTAGTAGAATTGATGAATGAGATTGCGAGGTGGCCCGTGAAAAACTTTCAGACAGGTGTATTCCCTTACGCAAAGGAAATTGGGGGGGAGAAACTTAGGAAGGAATATAGGATTAAGGACAGAGGTGGTTTCGGATGTTGGGCTACCTGTGAAAAGCCTGTGATCTCCAAGAAACCCCCTTATTCTGGAGTTTATGCCAAACAGCCGGAATACGAAACACTTTCAGCACTGGGTGCGAGATTGTGGATAAAGGATTTGGACGCTATCATATATACCAATGAATTATGCGATAAGTACGGATTGGACACAATTTCCACGGGAGGGACTATCTCTTGGGCAATGGAATGTTATGAAAATGGAATCATAACTAAAGATGACACAGATGGGTTAGATTTAACTTGGGGCAACATCGATGCTGTGATAGCATTGATTCATAAGATAGCCAAGCGCGAGGGCTTTGGTAATTTATTGGCCGAGGGAAGCTTTAGGGCCGCTCAAAAAATAGGTAAAGGTTCTGAAAAGTACGTCATGCATGTCAAAAAAATGGAAATAGCAGCTCAGGATGGCAGGGCCCAGAAGTCTATGGGACTGGCCCAGGTAACCTCCAGTAGGGGAGCAGATCATCTAAAGGCCTTTCCCCTACTGGATGAGTTGGGGAGGGAAGAACCGATCAAGGCAAGGTTTGGTGAGAAGTATCTCCCTGAAATGGCTCAGCCCCTCAGTCCCAAATACAAGGCATATGAAGTAAAGGACGGAGAGGATTTAGCCGCGCTCTGCGATAGCCTGCCGTTCTGCAAAAGCGCGGGAACATGTCTTCCCCTTTTCACAGGTCAGATTTATTTTGATGACATGGCGAAGATCTTAAGATTAGCTACCGGGATGTCAGTCGATGCAGATGGGATGAGGAAGATTGGAGAGAGAATAGTAAATCTTCAGAGAGCATTTAACATCAGGGAGGGAATTTCAAGAAAGGACGACGTTTTACCCGATAGGTTTACCGAGACCCCGGCACCCGAAGGAGCTGATAAAGGGCATATCGTTGAACTCGAAAAGATGTTGGAGGAGTACTATGATCTCCGAGGCTGGGACGTGAAGACAGGGCTAATACCCAAGAAAAAATTGTACGAATTGGGCCTAGGATATGTCGCCGATGAACTGGAGAGAATTAAAAAAGTTCCTGCCTAGGACTAGTTATACTTTTATTTGCGCGTGTTTAGCCACCAGATACAGCCTGGGCAATTACAACGCGGTCTCCGCTTTTTAGTTCTATCTCTAAATTTTTATTTAAGAGGTGAGCTAATTGCCCATTTAAAGTTACATGATTGTAATTGTAAATTTTTTTGCTTTTTTGGTCGATAAGGGCTTCTTTAAATTTTTTGCCATATTTCTCAGAAAGGATTTCTAATAGATTTTTTAGTGTCGCGTCATCTCGAACTTTGATCCTTTCCTCTCTTTTTCCCGTTATTTCTTGGAATAGTGTAAGGTAGATTAAATTTACGTCAATCAAGGTGATAACCCCTCTCATCATTCTTTCGATTATTTTCTTAATATTCCGCACTTATAAGTTTAAGCGCAGTCCAACCGATTTTTAAAGATAGCCATAAAAATAAGCCTGCAAAAACAAAATTTAATAACATGAACTATTAAAGAGTTTTCGTGATAAAAATGGGTAAACCTAGATATAGAAAGTCCATGGACAAATTCTCGAAAATGCTTGTCCCTACAGTCTATAACGATGTTCCTACTTTTCTTGGGGTCCCAGCGGCTAAGTTAAAGGGTGATTTGGTGGGGGCAACGGCCGCGGTTTTGGGCGTGCCATTTCAAACAGCTCAATCGCTAGTTGGCAGGGAGATTGGCATAAACATGCTTGATTCAGCACGTTTAAGGAAAGCCTCCCTGAAATATGGGAGTTATCTACCCGAACTCGATATAGATATTTTTGAACATCTAAAACTTGTAGATTATGGAGATGTAACTGGTGTTTTTCCGATGACCTCTGAGGAACTTCCAAGGCATCTTGAGCTGACAAAGAAAAAAATATCAGAAATTTTGGAAGTTGGATGTATACCTATTGTCATTGGAGCTTTTCCTTATGCGATTGCGAAGGCCATGGACGAGCGCAAAAATGGAAAAATTGGGATATTACATTTAGACGCACATGGGGATAATCTCGAGGAACATGAAAATAGCAAATGGTCCGCCGCTTGCTGGGTCGCAAGGACATCGGAACTAAAAAATGTTAACATGAAAAATTTTGTTCAAGTCGGTATGAGAGGACCTAGAAATTTTAAAGAACAAGTAAATTGGTATAGGGATAAAGGCTCCGCCCTTTACACATATATGGATATAAAGAAAAAAGGAATAAAAAAGGTAGTCAGTGAAGCTATAAGGGTTGCTCAGAGGGGCACAAATAATTTGTTTTTGAATATAGATTTCGATGTTTTGGACTTGGGGTCTGCACCCGGTCTTGATGAGCCCTTGGGAATTACAACCGCCGAACTTCTTGAATTTGTTCACGAAGTTGGAAGAAGTAAAATAAAAGCTTTTAACATAGAATGGATACCAACCCCAGCGTGGGAACCCTATCAGCTACCCGCATGGCCTTTATACTGGATTGCAACTTGGACAATTTTGTACTTACTCGCAGGTGTGGCGAGTAAAAAAGTCTGAAACGGCGTTCTTAATGAGAGTCGATACAGTAATAAAAAATGGAAAGATTTTTACTTCCTCAGGTTTTTTCGAGGCTGGAATCGCAGTTGAAAATGGAAAAATCGTTTCAATAGCTAAAGATGCTCATCTTCCGCAAGCTGACGAGCAAATAGACGCAAGAGGAAATATTGTGATGCCGGGTGCTATTGATGCACATGTTCATATCCATGTCCCAAATTGTCTTCATAGAGAGGATTTTGCAAATGGGTCTAAGGCAGCTGCAGCTGGAGGCACAACAACGGTTATCGATTTCGCTTATCCCGCCGAGGAGAAATTAAAGAAGACTTTCTTAGAAATGAAAAGTGAGGGGGAAAAAAGTTCCGCTATAGACTTTGCACTTCACGCTTGTATTTGCTATGAAAAGCATCTCGCAGAAATCTTCACGGTATCGAAGATGGGTGCGGTTTCATTCAAGCACTTTATGTCTAACGCCGATGGTGTACCTTACCTAGAAAGCGGACCATTGCTTGAATCTTTTTATAAAGTAAAGCGAGTTAAATCTTTAGCTACGGTGCATGCCGAAAATGAGAACATTCGTGCCCATTGTTTGGACAAGTTGAAAAAATTGGGCAGAAGCGACCCTGCAGCGCATTTAGAGTCAAGGCCCAGGATTGCAGAAGCCGAGGCGATTTCTAGGGCAATCTTGTTCGCATCTGAGACCCAAGTGCCGTTGCACGTCTTTCACGTTACATCCGCCAAAGGGGTAAGTCTCATAGGGGAGGCTAAGGGAAAGGGGCAACGAGTTTCAGGAGAAACTTGTCCCCATTATCTTCTTTTCAGCGAAGAGGACTTGAAAAAGTTTGGGCCTTATCTTCAGGTAAATCCACCCCTTAGAAAAAAATCAGATGTACAGGTGTTATGGAAAGGCCTCGCCGAAGGCACGTTGGATATTGTTGTGACAGACCATTACGCTCCATTGAAGAGGGAGAAGGAGAAAGGGTGGGAAAATATCTGGGAGGTAGAAGGCGGTGTCCCGGGTGTTGAGACCAGAGTTATGTTGATGTTTAGTGAAGGCTTCCACAAGGGGATGATCACCCTCGAAAGATTGATAGATGCGCTTTCCACATCCCCCGCAAAAATATTCGGGCTATATCCCCGGAAGGGGGTTATCCAAATAGGTTCAGATGCGGATATCACGATAATCGACTTAAATAAAAAAATGGTCATAAAGACAGATACTCTACATCAAAGGGCAGATTGGACTCCTTTCGAGGGCATGAGATTAAAAGGCGTTCCAGTTCTTACGATGGTGAGAGGAAATATAGTTGTTAAGGATCGTGATGTTTGGGGTAAGGAAGGTCACGGAAAATTTTATCCCAGGATATACGGTTAGTATATGCAGGATGAAAAAATATATGAGGTTCATAGTGGTTCTTTATATTTATGGAATATTCCGTTGAAACATTTGACCTAAGCAAGCATTATAATGGGCTTAAAGCTTTGGATAGGCTGAACATCAAGATAAGGAAAGGAGAGATTTTCGGGCTTCTAGGCCCAAACGGTGCTGGAAAAACAACTGCCCTCTCCATGCTTTGCACCATCCTGAAGCCTACCTCTGGAACCGCCGCTGTGAACGGTTTCGATATAGTAAAGGAGCCAGCGAAGGTTAGAAAATGCATGGGCATGGTTTTCCAACAGCCCAGTGTCGACGACCTGCTCACGGGAAGGGAAAACCTTAGGATGCATACTCTGCTTTTCGGGATGCCGAGGGAAACGAGAAAAAAGCGTATAGAAGAGGTACTGCATCTAGTTGACCTGGAGAATAGGGCTGATGATTTGGTCCGCACCTATTCCGGAGGTATGCGCAGAAGACTTGAACTCGCGCGCGGCATGATGCACAATCCTAGTGTACTTTTTCTAGATGAGCCAACCCTTGGCCTAGACCCGCAGACGAGGGAACATTTGTGGAAATACATATCATCATTGGCAAGAAGGGAAAAAATGACGATATTGCTGACAACCCACTACATGGAAGAGGCAGAGCTACTTTGCAATCGCGTGGGGATTATAGATGGGGGAAGGATAATTGCGCTTGACACCCCTAATAAGCTTAAGGCTCAGATAGGTGGGGACAAGATAATCCTAAAAACAAAAACTCCGCGCATTAAAGCGCTGAGGAAGCTTGATTGTATTAGATCGGCCCGCCAAAAAGGAGAGGTTCTTACAATTGTAGTGAAGGAGGGTGTATGCAATTTAAGGAAAATTCTTGATTTGGCCGGGGATGTCAAAAAAGTTGAAATAAAGCCAACAACTTTGAACGACGTGTTTCTACATTACACAGGCAGGCAAATTAGGGAGGCCGAGCCTGAGGGCGGGTTCTGGGCACGCTTGATGGGGGATCGAAGATAATGGGCGAAGTAGAGGGAATATATGCGGTTTGGTTCAGGGAGTTCAAGGTTTACATCAGGGAGAAGGAAAGAGTGTTTTCCTCGATTGTTTCTCCACTTCTATGGATCTTCGTACTTGGTACTGGAGTTGGTTCCGTATTAAGCATTGAGGGGATAAATTATAGGATGTTCATCTATCCAGGCATACTTGTGATGTCCGTTCTTTTTTCATCCCTATTTTACGGGGTCTACATAATCTGGGACAGAAAGCTGGATTTTCTAAAGGAGGTGCTCGTGGCCCCCGTTTCACGCGTTAGCACTTTTATAGGAAAAGTTTTGGGTGGGTGTACGATCGTTATGATACAGTCGACAGCGCTCTTGGTAATAGGTTCTTTCATGGGAGTGCCCATGTCATTGCAAATTTTTGGAGCCGTATTTCTGATTTTATTCCTTATTTCGGTCGCATTGGTTAGCTTAGGTCTCGCAATTGGAGCAAATATGAAAAGCCATGAGGGATTTACGCTAGTCGCTAATTTTGTAATTTGGCCACTATTTTTCTTCAGCGGGTCACTTTTTCCTCTGGATAATCTTCCATCTTGGCTTTTAGGTGCGGCTTACTTAAACCCCATCAGCTACGGAGTTGACGCTGTAAGAGGCATCGTTATTGGGGTACATTACTTTTCTTATTTAGATAGCATTGGCGTTTTCTTGATTTTTTCTTTTCTTGCATTTTTGGCAGGAGCTTTTAGCTTTAGAAGAATGCGCGATTGAATTTTTTATTAAACTCCCCGTTTGGATGTATTAACCATAGGGGTTCAAAGCGCCCGTTGATGGCAGGTATAATAAGTTATAAATATATTTTAGGCCAAATGGGTAAAATAAGTGCTCCTCGAAAGCCTTAAAAATAGTTCCGCTCATTTAAAATAGCGAAAGGGATAAAAATAACTTCTAACCGCTTTCTGGGGCCCGTAGCGCAGTCTGGTTAGCGTACCGGCCTTTTAAGCCGGCAGTCGAGGGTTCGAATCCCTCCGGGCCCGTCTACGAAACGCGGTAGGAGCAAAAACATGTCAGAAGAGTTCGATGTTGGGCGGCATGTGCTTGTGCCAAAACACGAGATTTTACCTAAAAATAAGGTCGATGAATTGCTCAACTTATACAAGATAACTGTTTATCAGCTTCCTGTGATAAAGAGCTCAGATCCCGCAGCTAAAGCCATAGGAGCAAAACCAGGCGATGTTTTAAAAATTAATAGAACCAGCTCCACAGCTGGAAAAGCGGTAGTTTATAGATATGTGGTTTAGAGATAGGTGAGTAAATGAGTGATACCTGGCCAGTCGTTGAATCATTTTTTAAGGAAAAAGGGTTGGTTAGACAGCATCTTGATTCCTATAATGATTTTATTGAACGCGGACTTCAGCAGGTTATAGATGAGATAGCTGGAATAGAACTTGATATTGAAGGAGTTTATGTAAAGTTTGGCCAGATAAGGCTCGACCCCCCGTCCACAAAAGAAACGGATGGCTCCCGCCCCTCCGTGTTCCCAAGTGAGGCAAGGTTACGAAACCTGAGCTATACGGCCCCCATCAAGCTTGACATGAGCATAGTGAAGGATGGAAGGGAAGAGTCACCAGTCGAGGTTTACATAGGTGAACTCCCGGTGATGCTAAAGTCAAAGATATGTAAACTTTATGGGTTCAGTGAGGAACAGCTCATAAATGCCGGTGAAGACCCGCTAGATTCTGGCGGTTATTTCGTAATAAATGGGTCGGAAAGGGTCATAGTTACACAGGAGGATCTCGCCTCAAATGCAATTCTTGCAGAGCGCGATGAGCATATGGGGACAGAGGTCTCAAAGGTATTCTCCACGTATCGCGGGTTCAGATCCCTCGTCGTAGTCGAGAGGAAGCGCGATGGTCTACTTCGCGTTGCCTTTCCCGCAGTTCCGGGACAGGTTTCGCTTATTGTAATAATGCGGGCCCTAGGTCTCGAAAGCGATAGGGAAATCGTTGAGGCTGTATCTGAGGATCCCGAGATTGTTAGGGAGCTTTTCGAAAATCTGCAGGAGGCAATCGACGTTAAAACTAGGGAGGACGCTCTGGACATAATAGGGAAGAGGGTCGCGATTGGTCAGACCAGAGACTATAGGCTCCAACGTGCGCAGGAGGTTCTCGACAAATATCTTTTACCCCACATAGGCTCAAAGCAGAACGATAGGATAGCTAAGGCCTATTACTTGAGTAGGATGGCCGAACAGGTCATTGAGTTAGCTCTTAGGCGCAGGGATGTTGATGATAAGGACCATTATGGAAACAAACGGCTGAAGTTAGCAGGCGATCTGCTTGAAAATGTGTTTAGGTTGGCTTTTCTCAACCTTACTAGGGATATAAAGTATCAACTCGAGCGGGCATCTGCTAGGAGCAGGGAACTGAACTTGAGAACGGCCGCACGTGCTGATGTCCTTACCGAGCGCATAAGACATGCACTCGCGACTGGAAACTGGCCAGGCGGACGGACTGGCGTGAGTCAACTTTTGGACCGTACTAATTATATAGCGGCAATATCTCACCTCAGACGCGTCGTTTCACCATTGAGCAGGAGCCAACCTCATTTTGAGGCTAGGGACTTGCACCCCACACACTGGGGAAAGATATGCCCATGCGAGACCCCCGAGGGCCCCAATTGTGGGCTGGTCAAGAACTTGGCATTGATGGCAGAGATCTCAACGGGGACGGATGAGAGCAAGGTAGAACGCCTGATGCACAAGCTGGGGGTGAGTAAAATATCAAAGGGCAGCGAACGAAAGGGCAAATCGGCTGTTTACATAAACGGGCGCCTCATTGGCACGGTTGAAAACGGCAGGGATTTGGTCGCCGAGCTGATAAGCAATAGGCGAAAGGGTAACTTGGACGAACAAGTCAACATAGCCTTCAGGGAGGATACCGATGATGTCCGTGTCAACACAGACGCTGGCAGAGTGCGTCGTCCGGTTGTTGTGGTCGAGGGCGGTAAACCGCGTTTACTTCAGGAGACTATAGATAAAGTGAAATCTGGGGAACTCAGTTGGCGCGACTTGGTTAATGGGGGTATAGTTGAATATCTAGATGCGGAGGAGGAGGAAAACGCCTTTATCGCAATCTATGATGAGGATTTGAACCCTCAAAACACCCATGTCGAGTTAAACCCTGTAGCGATGCTAGGTATAAGCGCCGCTCTTGTGCCTTATGCCGAACACAACCAATCACCGCGCAACACATATGGCGCCAACATGGCCAAGCAGGCCCTAGGCCTTACAACTACCTCAATCCACCGGCGTGTTGACACACGGGGACATTTCATGCATTATCCATGCGTGCCTCTAATAAAGACTCAAGTCATGAACACCGTTGGATTTGACAGAAGGCCAGCGGGACAAAACCTCGTTGTGGCCATAGCGTCCTACGGTGGTTATAACATGGAGGATGCCCTGATAGTCAACGGCGCCTCGATCGACCGAGGCGTGGGGCGCACGACCTTTTATAGGATTTATGAGGCGGATGAGGGACGCTATCCTGGGGGACAGGAAGATAAGTTCGAGGTACCTAGCGAGGAAATAAGGGGATATGCGGATGCTAACCTATACAGGAACTTGGATGAGGATGGTATAATCGAGGTCGAGTCCGACGTAACAGGTGAAGATGTACTGATTGGACGCACAAGCCCCCCAAGGTTTTTGGAGGAGATAGACGAGTTTGGCCTTGCCGTTGAACACGGTCGCCGCGAGAGTTCCGTTAGGGTTAGGCCGAGCGAGGAGGGCATAGTCGACATGGTTATACTAAGCATGACATCCGAGGGCAACAAGTTCTCTAGAATCAGGGTCAGGGACCTGAGGATACCTGAAATCGGGGATAAGTTGGCTTCCAGACATGGTCAGAAGGGGGTAATTGGAATAATCCTGAACGGCGCCGACATGCCATTCACAGAGGATGGAATTACTCCAGACATTATAATCAACCCGCATGCGATCCCATCCAGAATGTCAGT
Source organism: Hadarchaeota archaeon (SeqCode) (assembly GCA_964446015.1). Taxonomy (GTDB): domain Archaea; phylum Hadarchaeota; class Hadarchaeia; order Hadarchaeales; family Hadarchaeaceae; genus Hadarchaeum. Next base: position 8,018 of record CAYUMT010000006.1, on the reverse strand, counting down.
TGGGCAGCTCTTGGAAATGTTAGCTGGAAAGGTTGGGGCTTCCACTGGTAAGCGCATAGACGGGACGGCATTTTCTGGAACACCTGAAGAGCAGATACGCGAAAAGTTGAAATCATATGGATTCAACGAAACTGGAAAGGAGGTCCTTTGTAACGGGATAACGGGCGAGATGATTCCTGTGGATATTTTCATAGGCGTTTGTTATTATCAGAAGCTTCACCATATGGTCGCTGATAAGATACACGCGAGGTCACGCGGGCCAGTGCAGGTCCTGACTCACCAGCCAACCGAGGGGAGGGCACGAGAGGGAGGCCTCCGATTCGGTGAGATGGAGAGAGATTGCCTGATAGGTCACGGCGCCGCGATGTTGCTTAACGAGCGTCTTTTGGACGCATCCGATAAATACACTGGTTTGATATGTGGAAAGTGCGGTTACTTTGCCATTTACGACAGACGTGCTGACAGGGCCTATTGTCCGGGCTGTGGTGAGGACTCGGAGATCTACGGGATCCAGATATCTTACGCTTTTAAGCTTATGATGGACGAACTCAAATCCTTGTGCATGTCCCCAAGGATAAGGCTGAGGGATAGGGCTTAGGTGATTGAAATGATGAGGATTCCAAAACTTATAGATAAGATAGACTTCGGCTTAATGTCACCCGATGAAATACGCAACATATCTGTCACGAAAGTCGTCGCCGCTGATACATACGATGACGACGGATACCCAATAGATAGGGGATTGATGGACTCTAGGCTAGGTGTGGTGGACCCTGGACTGAGGTGCAGAACTTGCGCTTCCCGAGCTGGCGAATGTCCCGGTCATTTTGGACATGTTGAGTTGGCAAGGCCCGTGATCCATGTAGGTTATGTAGATAATGTCTATGATTGTTTGCGAGCCATTTGTAGAAATGCAAAGGATTGCGGCAGGATACTACTTTCAGACCAAAAAATAGAGCACTTCAAAGAAATGATAGAGGAATCCAGAAAAAGTGGTGGCAAATGGTGGGAAATATCAAATCAGGCAATAAGAAGCGCCTCCGCGGTTGAGAAGTGTCCGCACTGTGGGGAAAAACAGGTGAAGATAAAGTTTGAGAAGCCTACCACCTTCATGGAGGGCAAGAATCGCTTGACCCCAAGTGATGTGCGCGAGAGGCTCGAATGTATAAAGGATGACGATGCCCTAATACTCGGTATTGATCCAAAGGTAGCGAAACCCCAATGGATGGTCCTGACTGTTTTACCAGTGCCTCCGGTTACAGTTAGGCCCAGCATAACTCTGGAATCTGGCGTCCGATCTGAGGATGATCTCACTCACAAGCTTGTCGATATCATCCGCATCAACCAGCGGCTGGCTGAAAATATCGAAGCTGGAGCTCCACACCTAATAGTGGAAGATCTTTGGGAACTTCTTCAGTATCACGTCACCACTTATTTCGATAATGCGGTTTCCGGTATTCCCCCCGCAAGACACAGGTCCGGCCGAGTACTTCGCACTTTGTCTCAGCGGCTCAGGGGCAAGGAGGGTCGTTTCAGGGGAAACCTCTCCGGGAAGCGTGTAGATTTCTCCGCCAGGACGGTTGTTTCTCCAGACCCCAACATAAGTATAAACGAGATAGGGATGCCAGAATACGTCGCAAGGATCATGAACATACCCGTACGAGTAACTGATCACAACTTAGAGGAGCTTCGCAACGTCGTGAGAAGAGGACCGGACATCTTCCCCGGCGCCAACAGTGTGATAAGCTTGGATGCCAAAAGGTACGATCTCCGTTATGCTGATAGGGAGGAGGTGGCGGACAACCTTGCGCCTGGCTTTAAAGTCGAGCGTCATCTCAAGGACGGAGACATCGTATTATTCAACCGCCAACCCTCACTTCATAGAATGTCTATAATGGCTCACAACGTTAGAATTCTTCCGGGGCGAACTTTTAGACTAAACCTCAGCGTTTGCCCGCCATATAATGCGGACTTCGATGGGGACGAGATGAACGTTCATGTTCCTCAATCGGAAGAGGCACAAGCCGAAGCCCGCATACTGATGAGGGTCCAAGAGCAGATTCTATCTCCTAGATTCGGTGGTCCCATCATAGGGGGTATCCAGGATCATATAACCGGGGCTTACCTCCTGACTCAAAAGAACAGATTGTTGTCCAGGAAACAGGCGCTGCAATTGCTATCTTATGCTGGCATCCTATCTGACCTTCCAAAGCCGGAGGTTAGGGATAAGGGAGCAGATTACTGGACTGGAAAACAGATCTTCAGTATATTGCTGCCAAATGACCTCAACTTAACTTTCAAGGCAAAGATTTGCGAGAATTGTACTCGTTGTAAGGAGGAGGAATGTGAAATTGGCTCTTATGTCACTATAAGAAATGGACAGCTGATAACAGGAGTTATCGACGCGAATAGTTACAAGGCCCTAGACAAGTGTGAAATCTTGGATAGGATAGTTAAGGATTATGGTACGACCGCCGCCCGGGAGTTCTTGGATAGAGTGACTAAGCTCTCTATAGCATCGGCTATGGCATTTGGTTTCACAACGAGCATCGACGACGAGGATATACCACTAGAAGCTAAGGAGAGGATAGCTGAGGTAATAGGTGATGCGAAGGAGAAGGTCGATAAGCTTATCAATGTATATAACTCCGGCGAGCTCGAACCGCTTCCCGGAAGATCACTTCGTGAAACTCTAGAGATGAGGATAATGGAGGTCCTGGCGGAGAGCAGGGACTCAGCTGGCGCGGTAGCTGAAGAGTTTCTCGGGCTTGATAATCACGCGGTCATCATGGCCAGAACAGGTGCAAGGGGCAGCATGCTCAACCTGACTCAGATGGCGGCTTGCGTTGGCCAGCAGTCTGTCCGAGGCGAACGGCTGAGTCGTGGTTATCGCGGGCGAACGTTGCCGCACTTCAAACAAGGTGAACTGGGGGCAGATGCTCGTGGGTTCATCAGCTCCAGTTACAAGACTGGACTCAGACCTCTGGAATTCTTCTTCCACGCGATGGGTGGTAGGGAGGGCTTGGTTGACACTGCTGTGAGAACAGCCCAAAGCGGTTACATGCAGCGACGCATGATAAATGCACTTCAGGACCTTCGAGTAGAGTACGACGGTACCGTGCGTGATGATAGGGGAACTATCATTCAGTTTAAGTATGGGGAGGACGGCGTCGACCCCGCGCATAGCGACCGTGGTAAGGCGGTCAATGTAGAAAAACTGCTGTCAAGATTTCTTGGGTGAGCCGATATGACCGGGGTTTCAACAGATACTATAAAAACTGAGGTAGCAAAGCTGGAGGGTGAAATCCCCGAATCTATTGTCAAGGAGTTGCAGGGTGGCTTGCTGAGGGTCAGCAGGGAAAAGGCCATATCGAGGGAGCAGCTGAAAGGAATAATCGATGGTGTTAAGCAGGCTTACTTTAGGGCAATGGTCGAGCCAGGGGAAGCTGTTGGTACCGTGGCCGCGCAATCCATAGGTGAACCGGGCACCCAGATGACCCTTCGGACTTTTCACTACGCAGGTGTTGCCGAGCTAAACGTGACCCTAGGTTTGCCTAGGCTTATTGAGATAATAGATGCTAGAAAAACACCATCCGCTGCGCTCATGACAATATATCTGAAGGAGGGGCACGCTAAGAGCAAGGAGAAGGCTCGGGCATTTGCTCAGAAGATAGAGCTCACCACAGTTGAGGACATCGCACTCCAGACGGAGATAGACTTGATTAACTCCGTATTTGTCGTAAACTTGGATCGTTCCCGAATGCAGCGTAGAGAATTGACGCCCACCAAGGTTGCAACTACTATAAAGGAACTCCCAAAGGTGGAGGTCGGCATCGATGGTTACAAGTTGCGCATAAAGCCTGAGACGGCGACCCTTTCGGATTTACGCAGACTTGTCACAAAGGTCAGGACACATCCTTTAAGGGGGGTAAAGGGCATAACGCGAGTCGTGGTCAAGATGGAAGGGGATGAGTATGTTGTTTACACTGAAGGATCAAACTTGGAGGAAATACTGAAAATGCCGGAGGTGGACGGGTCGAGAACTGTGACAAACAACATACATGAGATTGAGGAGGTATTGGGCATCGAGTCGGCGCGAAACTCTATAATAAACGAGGCGTTGAAGACTCTGGACGAACAGGGACTGGATGTAGACATCAGGCACATAATGCTCATAGCCGACATGATGACGGCTTCGGGTGAAGTTAGCCAAGTAGGCCGTCATGGCGTTAGTGGTGAAAAGGCAAGTGTACTCGCGCGGGCATCGTTTGAGATAACTACCAAACATCTACTGGATGCATGTGTGCATGGCGAGACTGACATGCTCGATGGTATAATTGAGAACGTTATCGCCGGTCAGCCGATACCGATCGGTACAGGTTCAGTGGAACTAGTGATGCGGAGGGAAGGAGAAAGTGGAGGTAAGTAGGGAGATTCTGCAGGCCGTTTCAACGGGTAAGGTTGTTATAGGCTCAGAAAGGTCTCTTAAGGCCATAAAGACCGGGCAGGCGAAGTTGATAATTGCGTCCTCCAACTGCGCCCGTGATGTCCTATCCGATGTAAGGCACTACTCCAAGCTTGCTAACTTAAGGGTACATCTTTTTGATGGAGATAGCAGGGCGCTTGGGCTTGCATGTGGAAAGCCGTTTTTCGTGAATATGTTGGCAATATTGGATCCAGGAAAATCTAATGTCCTGAGCCTAGAGGGTTGATCATGTCATTAAAGTTAACTGCGGATGATATGCGCTATATAGCAATCTTCGAGAGCCTTACCGGGGCTCATGTGCGTGACTGCGTCATAAACGAATCCGGGAGGAGCATTACATTTGTCGTTAACAAAGACGACGTCGGGTTAGCAATAGGGCGTGACGGAGCCAGGGTCAAAAAGGCGAGGAGCGTTATTGGGAAGGGCATTGAGGTTATTGGGTATTCGGATGACCCTGTAGAATTTTTGAAAAACGTGTTCTCGCCAGCTAAGGTAAAAATGGTAAATATCAACGAGCATGAGGGTAAAAAGGTAGCTGTGGTTACCGTCGATTTACAGGACAAGGGTTTAGCCGTTGGAAGGGGCGGCAAAAAAATTCAAAGGGCCAAAAAGCTCCTTGAGAGACATCACGATATTCATGACATATTTATTAAGTGATTTATTAACATGAGATTCGCATTATTATAGGTGTTGAGGATGGTAAAGGGACCGGCGGGAGAATTTGCGGCACGCAAATTGCGTGTATCTAGGCAAAGGTTCAGATGGAAGAGCGCTAGATACAATCGCCGAGTCCTTAGGCTTGATGAGAAGGCCGACCCTTTGGAGGGATCACCACAGGGTAGGGGTATAGTGCTGGAGAAGGTTGGGATTGAGGCCAAGCAGCCTAACTCTGCTATTAGAAAATGCGTTAGGATACAGATCATAAAGAACGGCCGGCAGATCACCGCCTTTACACCCGGGGACGGTGCCATAGGTTTTATTGATGAACACGACGAGGTTGTGGTCGAGGGCATCGGAGGGGCCAAGGGCGGTGCATATGGCGACATACCTGGCGTCCGCTTCAAGGTCACAAAAGTCAACGGGATTTCCTTAATTGAGCTTGTGAAGGGACGAAAGGAAAAGCCGACGCGGTGATCTTTTTTGGGTTTCAAATATTTTGGAGAGTGGGGAATAGAGGAAGTTGTTGTTAAGGACCCAGGCATCAAGCAATACATCAGGTTAGACCCAACCCTTGTTCTGCACCAAGGTGGAAAACAGGCAAGTAAACAGTTTGGGAAGGCAAATGTTCCCATTGCTGAGCGATTGATAAATAAAATTATGCGTTCCGGGCCTGGAGCTAGGAAATTGGGCGGAAAGTTGATACGTGGCGCTGGTGCAACGGGCAAAAAACACAAGGCATATAAAATAGTCCACGAGGCATTCAAGTTAATCGCCAAACGTACGAACAAGAACCCAATCCAAGTGCTCATCGATGCTATACAGAATTCTGCTCCGCGTGAGGAGACCACCCGCATAAGCTACGGCGGAATCGCATACTACATTGCAGTGGATTCAGCGCCACAGCGCAGATTGGACATCGCGTTGAAAAACCTCGCCTCGGGGGCATTTGCCGCGTCCTTTTCCGGCGAGAAGCCGATGGAGGAGTGTCTAGCGGAAGAGTTAATAATGGCCTCAAATAATGATACCAAAAGCTTTGCCGTTGCCAGGAAGGAGGAGATGGAGCGAATAGCTAGAGGTGCTAGGTAAAGCTTTTTAAATTAATGGTGAGATTTGAAATAGCTGAAGAGGGTTGAAAAATGGCTAAACCACACTTGAACCTGATAACTATAGGGCATGTGGACCACGGTAAGTCCACTACATTGGGTAGGATGTTTTTTGAAAAGGGAATGGTCAGAGACGAGGATATAAAGAAGTTTGAGGCCCTTGGCGACAAGGGCAAGACATTCAAGTTCGCTTGGGTCATGGACGCTCTAAAGGAGGAGCGAGAGCGGGGTCTGACGATTGATTTGGCGCACAAAAAGTTTGAGACGGAAAAGTATTACTTTACTATAATTGACGCGCCTGGCCATAGGGACTTCGTTAAGAATATGATCACTGGAGCAAGCCAGGCCGATGGAGCTATACTAGTTGTGGCCGCCGATGATGGGATAATGCCTCAGACCCGAGAGCATGCTGCCTTGGCATTTACCCTCGGTGTGGGCCAGCTGGTTGTTGTGATAAACAAGATGGATTTAGTTGGATATAAGGAGAATATTTACAACAAGCTAAAGGGAGAGGTGGTAGATCTACTTAAGGCTGTTGGTTATAGAAACGCTGATAAGTTTACTTTCGTGCCCACGGCGTCTTTTCACGGGGACAACGTGGTCAAACAGAGTGACAAGATGAAGTGGTACACTGGGCCCGTTTTCTACGCGGCTCTCGACAGCTTCACGGTCCCACCGAAGCCCGTTGACAAGCCGCTCAGGTTACCGGTACAGGACGTTTACTCCATTACTGGTGTCGGTACCGTCCCAGTTGGCAGGGTGGAAACGGGTGTGCTAAAGGCTGGTGAAACAATAGTTTTCGAGCCGGCGGGGGTAAGTGGTGATGTCAAGTCCATGGAGATGCATCATGAACAGATTCCTCAGGCCGAGCCTGGGGACAACATAGGCTTTAACATTCGCGGTGTGGATAAGACCGCCATAAAACGAGGCGATGTTGCCGGGCATCCAAAGTCGCCGCCCACGGTCGTGAGGGAGTTCACGGCTAGAATCGCAGTCCTGCAGCATCCGACGGCGCTCACGGCAGGTTACACGCCTGTATTCCACGCACACACGACGCAGGTGGCTTGCACGATTTCAGAGATTTTGCAGAAACTGGATCCAAAGTCCGGTGAGGTCTTGCAAGAAAAACCCGAATTTATAAAGAAGGGAGATATGGCAACGATTAAGGTCATCCCGACCAAGCCCATGGTTCTGGAAAAGGCTTCGGAGATCCCGCAGTTGAGCCGCTTTGCCGTGCGGGACATGGGTATGACTATAGCGGCTGGTGTATGCGTTGACTTAGTTAAGGCCAAGTAATCTATCTAGCTTGAACAAAAGTTTAATTTATCAGCATCGGTATTACTCGTTATAGAGTAGTTTATTTTCCGGAATAATATTATACAAACCTATTAGTCTACTTAAGATTTATTAGACATTCAAACAATATTCCATAAAGATATTGAAAGTGCGTAAGAGGTTCTAAATGACAGGATATATCCCACCCGGACTATTGGAAGTTTTGGATAGGGCCCATTCTGGCTCAATTTGCACCGACAAGGAGTGGAACACAAAGGTCATACCAAAAGGAATTGCCGAGAAGCTCAAGGAACATGGACTGGAAAAGACCTGCGACCCAAAAAATCCCATAAACATGGACGATGGCCTTGCCGACGAGTTCTTCAAGGCCGGATTCGAGTTCGCTGTAGAGACCGGAATGCTCTGCCTGGATACTCGGAGGGTGATAAAGTTCAGCGAGGAGGAGCTCAAGGAGGTGCTCAAAGCATCCCCAA
>CAYUMT010000005.1:0-33090 GCA_964446015.1 Hadarchaeota archaeon (SeqCode) | reverse complement strand
GTGCGGGGGAGGGGATTCGAACCCCCGAACCCCTGAGAGACAGGACATTTCCAGAAAGGTACATTCCTTTCCTTCTGATTCAGGTGATGATCAACTCACCATATCCTGCGCCGTTGACCTGGCTTGGCTACCCCCGCGTGAAAATCCTTGTCCAGCAAAGCTTTAAATGTTCAGGCAATCTTTATGAAAGGCGAAGACAACTACTAAGGGGATGTTATGGTGGAAATAGACTTTCCAGTGTGGATAATATTCATGGTGATGATCTCAATCGTCTACATGCTTCTCGCGCCCCAAATGATGTGGCTGCAGGCCCGCATGGGTCTAGGGCAGCTGCGCAAGTCCGTCAACGAGCTTGAGAGGTGGTCGAAGGAGAGCAGGAATTTTGCTCTTAAGGCGATAACCAAGCACGGGAGGCCGAAGAGGGATGCGGCGAAGGAATTCGACGACTTCTTGGAGTTCTTCGCAATCGAGCCGGTCAGCGAGGACCCCGTCGGAGTGTTGCGGAGGCTTGAGCTCGTTCTGAACGTTCGGAAGAAGCGTTTTGAGAGTGCGATGTCCCGCTTGGCCCCCCGAGCCGACAGGGAGACCGCGGCGAACCTCGAGATGGCGATGGAGGGTGCCATGGCAAGCCATAGTCTGTATCGCGTGGTCCGGCATTTCATGCTCCTGGCCGAAAAGACGAAGAACATTCAGCTCGTGATGATCGTCCAGTTGAACATCCCGTTCCTGAAGAGCTACGCCAAGGCATTCGTTGAGGCTACGAAGGCCTTCACGGAGGGTAAACCTATAGGAGACGGTGTCGGTGCCTTGACCGCCGCGAGGTTCATAGGCAATGCAAAGTGTTTGGAACCGGTCGAGGACACTGTTTACGCTGAGACCAAGTTCGAGGGACGAAAGCTAATAATTGTGAAGGCGAGGGGTCCCGGCGGCAGGGTTGGTAAGCCGGGCGAGTTAATATCCAAGCTCGCGAAGAAGAAAAGGATTTCGCGAATCATCATGATAGATGCAGCCGGGAAGCTTGAGGGAGATACGAGCGGCGACGTTATTGAGGGGGTGGGAGCCGCGATCGGTGGACCGCCAACTGAGAAGTACAAGATAGAGGAAATCGCCGTTGCCCGCAAAATCCCCGTCGATGCCATAGTTATAAAGGAGTCATTCGCGGAGGCAATTAAGCCGCTCAACAAGAGGCTGATTAAGGGAGTGGATGTAGCTGTTGACAGGGTTAAGAACGCTATACGCGAACGCACAAAGTCAGGTGAAACGGTGATATTGGCAGGGATTGGAAATACCATAGGCATAGGGCAGGTCTCTAAGGATATACCGAAAGAGTTCCCGGCAGCTCCAGAGCTTGGTAAGGGGGATATAGAGTCTACGTTCTTGCCGATGCGCTGAAGTTTTTAAGCGGTCAAGACTAAATTTCCTGAAGTGATTAGGATGAGGCGCTACAAGCATCTCGGTGATGTGCAAAAGCTGATGTGGGACCTGGCGCGGATAAGGAACATAGGTATAGTCGCCCATGTCGACCACGGTAAGACGACCCTGACCGACTCGTTGGTAGCGGCTTCGGGCATAATAAGCTTCGAGCTGGCTGGGGAGCAGCTGTTCACGGACTTCCTGGATATCGAGCAGCAGCGCGGCATAACTGTTCAGACATCCGCGGTTAGCCTGGCCCACAAGCTTGAGGGTAAGGAATACCTGATCAACCTGTTGGACACACCCGGACATGTTGACTTCACGGGAGACGTAACCCGAGCACTGCGGGCCATTGATGGCGTTGTGGTCGTAATAGATGCCGTCGAGGGAGTAATGCCCCAGACCGAGACGGTTGTTAGACAGGCCCTCGGCGAACGAGCGCGCCCGATCCTGTTCATAAACAAGGTTGACCGCTTGATAGATGAGTTGAGGCTTACCCCTGAGGGCATGCAGACGCGCTTTATCAGGCTCATAACCAAATTCAACGAACTCATCAAGAGATATGCCCCGTCCGATGTTGCCGAAAAATGGATGATAAATGTCGAACAGGGCTCCGTTGCTTTCGGCTCCGCAAAGGAGAAGTGGGCCCTTTCAATTCCGCAGATGAAAAAGAAGAACATAAGCTTCAAGGACATCATCAATGCCTATACCACCGGCACGACATCGGAGCTCGCCAAGAAGAGCCCAGTTTTCGAGGTGATCCTTGACATGGTAATACGCCACCTCCCGAACCCGAAGGAGGCGCAGGCCAGCAGGATACCCGTCATATGGAAGGGCGACCTCGAAAGCGAGCTTGGAAAGGACATGTTAGCCTCAAACCCGGAGGGGAAGGTCTGCATGGTGGTCACAGACATAATCGTCGACAAACAGGCGGGCGTTATTTCCACCGGACGGGTGTTCTCCGGCACGCTTGAGAAGGGCAAGGCCGTGAGGCTCGTGAGCGCCAAGCAGGACGCCGTCATTCAGCAGGTCAACGTTTACATGGGTCCAGACCGCGTTATGGTCGACAAGGTTCCGGCGGGCAACATCGGGGCGATCGTTGGCATGAAGGAGGCCTATGTGGGTGAGACCTTTATCGAGGTGGGCGTTGAGGCCAAGGGATTCGAGGAACTCAGGTACATAAGCGAGCCCGTAGTCACCGTCGCTATAGAACCGAAGAACTTCCAGGAATTGCCGAAGCTGATAAACGAGTTGAAGAGGATTTCTAGGGAAGACCCGAACGTCAAGGTCAAGATCAACGAGGAGACAGGTGAATACCTTGTATCAGGCATGGGTGAGGTTCACCTCGAGATAGTTGAGTACAAGTTAAAGGAGGCCGGGCTTGAGGTGAAGAAGTCCGAGCCGATAGTTGTGTATCGTGAAACGGTGACTAAGGGGGCCGGACCAGTTGAGGGCAAGTCCCCCAACAAGCACAACCGCTTCAAGATTTTTGTCGAGCCCTTGGAGCCCGAGGTAGTAAAGGCGATCGAAGAGGGCAGAATCAGCGACAAACAGGACCGAAAGGAGCGCGCGAGCGTTCTCAGGGAACTGGGATGGGATACCCATGCGGCTAGAAACGTAGTCTCTATTATCGGCCCCAATGTCTTTACGGACACGACAAGGGGGGTGCAGTACATGAACGAGGTTGAGGACTACACCATCGAGGCCTTCAAGGAGGTCGTTGAGGAGGGCCCGGTCATGCGCGAGCCAACGCGTAGGTTGAAGGTGATGCTTGAAGATGCGACGCTGCACGAGGATTCAGTCCACAGGGGACCTGCTCAGATAGTTCCCGCCGTGAGGCGCCCAATTCAGGCGGCGTTTCTAATGGCCCAGCCCACCCTGCTCGAGCCAATCCTAAAACTTGAGGTGCGGGTTCCCCAGGAGTTCATGGGCGGTGCGACTAAAGTTATCCAGGGTCGCCGCGGGCGTATATTGAACATGGAGGCTGAAGAGGACGTCACGATCATCAAAGCATCCCTGCCAGTTGCTAACTCGTTCGGCCTCTCGGCTGAAATGCGGTCGGAGACGGAGGGAAGGGCAATATGGGCAACCGAGTTTGAGAAGTTTGAGGTGCTTCCACGTGACCTCCAGGAGCAGGTAATCCGTGACACTCGTAAGCGCAAGGGTTTGAAGCCTGAGCCGCCGCAGCCTGAGGAGTTCATGGAGAAGTAAGCGGAAAAATATTTTTCATTTTTGCGTTTTCATTCGGAAAAGAAAGGGCAAATTATCCCGCCAGACAATCAGCTATTTCCCCAAATTTCTCAGGCGGTAAGTCCATCACACGAGTTTCCGCGAGACCACCCGGGATCGCTCGCTCGATAAAGATCCTTCTTTCAACCTTCGTGATCGCTTTATCTGGGAAGACTTCCGCGAATGAGCGAAGCAGCGCGTTACGAACTCTTTGTCGTCTGTGTTGAAATAGTGCCCGAACTACGTTGTTAAAGAACTTGAAGTCTGCCACATCAAACGGTGGTTCCCGTGGCTTTAACCTAACAATCCTCGAGGTTACCTTTGGTTGCGGGTAGAACGCCGCAGGGGGAACCTCGTCGAGCAATTCCACGTTTGCGCGGTAGTAGACGTTGACTGTTAGTCGGCTATAATTTTTAGACCCTGAAGCAGCCATCAGTCGGTCGGCAAACTCCTTCTGGAACATCAGGACTGCTGTGTCGAACTTGTGCTCGAGTATCTTGAACGTTATGTCGGACGAGATCTGGTAGGGCAAGTTCGATACCACCTTGTCGAAATCAGGGAGTTCTATCCGAAGGGCATCACCGTGCAATATTTTGACGTTGGATAAACCAGCAAGCCTTTCCACTAGGACCTTTATGAGCCGCCCATCACTTTCCACCGCGATGACATCTCCTGCTCTTCGGGCGAGGAGCTCGGTCAGGTACCCCACACCAGCTCCTATTTCAAGCACGACTTCACCACTATGGAGCTGCGCATAGTCCACCATACGTTCCAAAACTGTGGGGTCGATCACGTGATGCTGACCCGCCCGTTTCATCGGCCTTATTCTATGCCTGCGCAGGAGCGTCATCGTCTCTTCAAACATCAATTAAATAATATTGCTCCGGCTATTAGGAACTCTGTTCGCTCAATTATGTGAAATTCGAGTATTGTAGGATTAGATATGGAATTTACACTCGAATAGAGGTAAAAGATGGGGTGGGTTAACTTAGGGGATTAGAAAATCCTCGTGTGGTTCGGCGAGTGAGTTGGTCGGATTTGAAAATTAAACTTGCATTCAGCGTCTCATTTTTTGAAAAAGGTTAAATATCAGGCGCGCTTCAGAATAGTAATTGTGGTGTTGAGTCGTGAAAGTCAGTATTTTTACCGATTACTTTTTTGAATTCAGAGTCGGCCTCTCGCGCTTAATCTGTGGGATTGGTGGGTCCAGTGGCGATTGATTACATAAAGGACGAAGTCGAAAACCGCTCCGAAAGAATAACGAGCGCAAAAATAAAGGCAGGCTTGGGCTCAACGATCGAAAAGGTCAGGAAGCGGGACGGTCGCGTTGAGAGCTTTGACCATGAAAAGATAGCAAAGTCGATCTTCAAGTCAGCCGTTGCCGTCGGCGGACGAGACGAACATCTCGCTAAGCGTCTGGCCGACGAAGTTGTCATGATACTTGAGGCTAAGCACACGGAAGGTTTGGTAACAATTGAGGATATAGGAAATACAGTCGAGAAGGTCCTGATTGAGAACGGCCACGCCAGAACCGCAAAGGCCTACATCTTGTACCGAAAGCAGCGGGAGGAAATGGCAAAGTTAAAATCGACCTCGATAGAGGTTGAGCGAATCGTCGACGATTACTTTGGAAAGCGCGATTGGAGGGTTGTTGAAAACGCAAACGTCGAATATTCGCTGAGCGGACTCGAGCACCACATCTCCACCGAAATGGTCGCGAACTACGTGCTGGCGCGAGTTTACCCTCTTGAAATCTCGGACGCGCACACCCACGGCGACTTCCACATACACGACCTAGGGAGGGGCGTCGCGGGCTACTGTGCGGGCTGGTCACTCCAGAAGTTGCTCACGGAGGGATTCAACGGTGTTCCTAACAAGGTCTCATCCAAAGCCCCGAGGCATCTCGACACTGCCCTTTTGCAGATGGTCAACTTCATGGGCACCCTCACGAACGAGTGGGCGGGAGCGATGGCCTTCAACTCCGTTGACACTCTCCTTGCCCCCTACGTGCGGAGGGACGGGCTGGATTACAAGGGCGTCAAACAGGCGATCCAGACGTTCATATTCAATCTCAACATCACCACGCGGTTCGGCGGGCAGAGCCCTTTCACCAACGTCACGCTAGATCTTACAGTCCCCAAGGACCTGGCCGATAAACCGTCGGTAATTGGCGGTGAACCAAGCGAGCCGTATGGGGAATTTCAGGATGAAGTCGAAATGATAAACCGAGCTTTCATCGAGGTCATGTCGGCCGGTGACTCGAACGGACGTCCAATGACTTTCCCTATACCGACCTACAACCTAACCCCGGACTTCGAATGGGACAATGGGGTTTCGGATATTCTGTTCAAGATGACAGCTCGCTATGGGTTGCCATACTTCTCCAACTTCATAAACAGCGACCTGAAGCCAAGCGACGTTAGGTCCATGTGCTGTAGGCTCAGGCTAGACCTTCGGGAACTGAGTAACAAGATGTCCGGAGGTCTGTTCGGCGCAGGTGATGCAACTGGCTCCATGGGCGTGGTCACGATCAACCTGCCGCGCATCGGCTACCTTGCTAAGGATGAGGATCGTTTCTTCGAGCGATTGGGATGGGTGATGGAACTCGCGAAGAGGTCGCTCGAAATTAAGAGGAACATGGTGGAGAAGAACCTCCAGAACGGCCTACTGCCATTCTCCAAGAGGTACTTGGGGACACTCAATAACCACTTTTCCACGATCGGTCTCATTGGGATGCATGAGGCAATCTTGAACCTCCTCGGGTTTGGATTAGATACGGAGGAGGGGAGGAAGCTCGGCGTGAAGGCGTTGGAATTCATGCGCGAGCGCATCTCGGAGTATCAGGAGGAGACTAGCAACCTCTATAATCTCGAAGCCACCCCGGCCGAGGGCACTAGCTACAGGCTCGCTCGAATAGATAAGCAGAAATACCCCGATATCAAGACAGCGGGGGAGCGTGTCCCATACTACACCAACTCAACCCAGCTTCCCGTCGACCACGGGCTAAGCTTGGCTGAAGCGCTGCGTCATCAGGGGGACCTGCAAACGCTCTACACGGGTGGAACGGTATTCCACATATTCTTGGGAGAGGCATATCCCAGTCCAGATGGTTGTAAGAATCTCCTGAGGAAGATAACCAACACGAGTCGCATGCCATACTTCACCATCACGCCGACTTTCTCGGTTTGCCCTGATCACGGCTACGTCTCAGGCGAGCACTTCAAGTGCCCGCACTGCGGGAAATCCGCAGAAGTGTACTCGAGGATAGTCGGTTACTTCAGGCCGGTGCAGAACTGGAACCCCGGCAAAACAGAGGAGTTCAGGCAGAGGTCAACCTACGAGAAAAGGCTCACTACGTTAGTCTAAAAAGTGATTGGACACCTTTTACAATAGAGGTGGATACAAATGTTGCTTTCCGACAGGGATATTTTGAGGGAAATGAAGGATGGGAAGATAATAATAGAGCCCTTCAACGAGAAACAACTTCAACCCAACGGATACGATCTGAAGGTTGGACCCGTGTATTACACATTCAACAACGAGCTCGATGGCTTCTTCCCATTTATAAAGGAGTCCGTTGACCAAGCGTACGTAAAGCATGAGGCCCGCGATGAGACAATCCGTGTAGGTGAAAAGAAGGTCCGCGGGAAGTTCATCAGGCTATCGCCGCACGGCTTTGTCATCGCATCGACTACGGAACGCGTTGGAACCAAGGACTATATTGTCGCGTCCATCAGATGCAGGTCCTCACTGGCCCGTACGGGGATAGATATCGTTCGCGGGGCAGGCTGGGGTGACATTGGTTTCGATGGAGTTTGGACAGTCGAGATAACAAACCATCTGTCGGTCCCATACTATTTGCCCGTTGGCCTTCGGATAGGACAGATGGTATTCTTCAAGACCGAGAGCCCAGCTCAAAACCAATACTCTGGCAAGTACTCTGGGTTGAAAGAACCTTCTCTGCCCGCGCTGTACAAGGACAAGGATCTCGCCACGCTGATGGAGATAAAGGATGGATAGGTGAGGTGGAGGATATTGAGGGCTTTCGGGTCCATCGAGCGCTTCACCTTATTCAAGATTTTAAACCTGAGGAACTAACAGCGTAAAATATCCGACTCAAAAGGACGCGCCAATTATTAACCCCAGGGCTATGAAGTGAGGACGGGATTTATGTCGTCGGAAGAAGTATTCAGAATGTAGGAGTGGCTTAAGTGAAGGTCAGACTTTTGGCTTATACCCCTAACCCGGACCGCATTGCAGGGGCGGCTGCAAGGTCGTGCAGGTCGCTCAAGGATGCCTCAGGTATTTTGGATGAAAACGACGACGAGATGCTGGCCAAGAGCCTTAGGGCATGCGTTAAGGCGGGTCACCATTCAGTCATGGAGCACGCTTCTTTCACATTTTCTGTTGAAGGGGTTTCTCGTGTCCTGACCCACCAGCTTGTCCGCCATCGCGTCGCCTCTTTCTCACAGCAGAGCTTCCGGGCGGTGAGGCCTGGGAAGGAAAGCTACGTTACCCCACCATCAATAGCCAAGGACGAGGGGGCTAAGAGAACATTCGATGAACATATGGCTGCCGCCTGGAAAGCCTACGAGGCCTTGGTTGCCCAGGGCACTCCGACCGAGGACGCCCGGTTTTTGCTCCCTCACGCGGCGAAGACGAACATCGTCGTCACCATGAACGCAAGGGAGTTGCTGCACTTCTTTGATTTGAGGTGCTGTATGTATACCCAGTGGGAACTCAGGGCCTTGGCTTATGAGATGCTTCGTCTTGTGAAGGAGGTTGCGCCCCTCATATTCGAGAAGGCGGGGCCGTCATGCGTATCGAGAAGTGTCTGTCCTGAGGATGACAAATCTTGCCCGCTTTGGAAAAATACCGGTGGTGCAAGGTCATGAGCGATTCATTGAATAGGGGTTAATAAAGTGAAGCTCCGGCTGATGGGATACGCGGACATGTCGACCCTTGACCTGCCCGGCAGACTTTCGGTGGTCGTGTTCCTTCAGGGATGCAATCTCCGCTGTCCATGGTGCCAAAACCCTGACGGAGTCAGCAAAGACGGGGGAAAGGCCGCCGAAACTGAAGATGTGATCCACCACATAAAGGGACTTCAACCACTCGTGGATACCGTCATGCTTTCAGGGGGAGAAGTACTTTTACAGCCAATGGCAGGCTTGGAGATATTGAAGGCGGCAGGTGGGTTGGGGCTTTATCGCGCCGCCGAGACGAACGGGACCAACCCAAGGGCCCTCGAGGGACTGCTACCTTATCTCGACTTCATCGCCATAGACGTGAAAGCCCCCTTGAGCGACCAAACGCTCTATGATAGAGCTACCGGCGGAGCTGGCGCCCTCGCGCGGAACGTCAAGGAGAGCCTGATTCTCGCGCTTAATTCAAAAGCGGATGTTGAGGTTAGAACAACAGTGGTGCCCACGATTAACGACAATGGGACGACCATGGCTCGGCTGACAGCGGATATCGCTACGGCGGGTTCGCGCCAGCCAAGTCTGAGGTTACAACAGTTCAGGAACCATCGAACCTTGGATCCCAGCTTTCAGAAGTTGCCCATACCCAGCAGGGAGAAACTGTTGGAATTTGCCCGAATTGCAAAACAACAGGGGCTGAAGGATGTTAGGATATTCACCGTCGAACGCGGTCTTGAGAAGGTTTAGGAGGACAATTTATCAGCTGACTGGATTTAGGGCAATCGATGTCGAGCTGTTAGACCACCGATCCCATCAATCCATCATGATGACAAGCCTTTCCCCAAACGTAATTTAAACGTCAATTAATTGGTAATCGGGAGATGGCAGCCATGGTCCAAGAGGCGTTCATCAGTTTGAGGGATTCGATTTTTAAGAAGTTGCAGAGGGGGCAGATGCTGACGCAGGAGCTGGAGAAGGAAATAATTGAAGTTTACGGGGCGAGAGGCAATAAGGCCGTTGAGGCGATAAAAGGACGGCGCGTGATAAGGCGAGGTCGGCGCTGGTTCGTACGTGGGAGGGCCGGCGAGTATGAGGTAGTTAAAAATTTCTGCACATGTCGCGACTATGTCATGAATATCTCGACGGAAAAGGCAGGCGTGGATATGTGCTACCACGCCCTTGCAAAGAACATCTCCCAGGCTCTCAACTCTTACTATGTGGTTGAGCCTGAATCTTCGCCATGATCAGTTTGATTGCAAGTTTTCTCGGTCAAGCATTTTCCGTGCGAGATGTCTTTGAGTGTCGCCGCCTCGAATAGCGAGCTCCAATTGGACAGAAAAGTTTGACCGGACACTCTAAGTGTATAGGCTTTCTGGCGCGGCAGTAGCGACGCCCTAATTGAATAAGTAGCATGTGGCCCTCTGTATTCCTGCCGGCCTGCGTTACAGCCTCTAACTTTTCCCTGACATTTTCGTAGCCGTCCTTTGCATTCGCGAACCCGAGTCGCCTAGATACCCTGAACACGTGCGTATCTACTGGGAAGATATCGCGTCTGGCCCCGAAGGCGAGCACCACGTCAGCTGTTTTGGGTCCAACGCCCGGCAGCGATAGGAGCTCTTTGCGAGCCCCCTCTAGCGGCATTTTAAGAACTTGATTTAGGTCCCCTTTGTATTTCTCCAAAACGGCGCGCGAAATTTCCTTTAGCCGCATCGACTTCTCCTTATATAACCCCCCGACTCGAATAAGTTTCCGAATTTCGACAGCTCTTGCGTTCGCGATCTGCTCGGGCGTTTTGAACTTGGAAACCAAGCGGTCGTACGCAGCGAAGCTGTTACGGTCGTTCGTATTCTGTGATAACACCACACCCACAAGCAACAGGAACGGATCATTCGTATCTCGTCGCCAGGGCTTAAATTCGGAGCTCAAGCGGTTTAAGATTTTTTCCATGCGACGTTTCTCAGCCTTTAAATTGTCGTTGCCCCTAGCTCTGTTTGGGATCAGCATGGACGCCATTGAAATCCTGTATATTATATTTCTAATTGGCTCTTTGGCCTTTGGGTTAGAGGCCATGTTCATCGGGCTTGGTGGAAAATTAATGATAGTTTATCATCGCCGGAAGCTTTCAACTTTGACAGAGACTCTATTGGTAGGTCTGGGGATAGTTTCGCTGGCGGTCGCGACGTCGATGGTACTGAGCTTAGAGCCGATTTTTTTCGCGCTGCTTGTGTTGGTCTACTCATTCGTTGCTGGTCAACTGATCAAGGCTTTTGGTGCAAGGCGTGTAACGACAACTCCGCTACCCGAGTTACCAAAAACGTCTGAGAAAGAAATAGAAGGGGTTGTCATAAGGCGCGGTTATAGGAACTTGGTTGAAAAGGGGAGGAGTGTCCGAAAAGCTTCTCGTCAAAAGGGAAGGAGAACTAAAAGTCGCAAACGCTAGTTGAGGTCTAACTTTATTAATACTCGTAGAAACTTTTTGGTTGGACGTGTCGTGATGTTAGAGATATTGATTTATGGTACAGGCATAGTTTTGTCATTTTATATGGCGTGGTGCATGGGGGCCAACGACGCTGCCAATCCAACCGAATGTGCTGTTGGTGCAGCTGCGATATCAATGAAAAAGGCACTCTTGTTGTTCGCGGCGTTCGCTGCGATTGGAGGTATCCTACTGGGTCCGATGGTAATGAAAACCGTGGACAGGGGTCTAGTGGTGAAAGAAAATATGAGCTTAGAAATGATTACATTAGGAAGTTTTACTGCGGTTCTCTCAGCTGGATTGTGGGTAACATTTTGTACTTGGAAGGGCATGCCCATATCAACCTCTCACTCGATAATTGGGGGGGTCGTAGGTTTCGGTCTTGCTGCGGGGCCGTCCCTTGTGAATTTTAATACTTTCGGCATGATCCTTCTCAGTTTCATGGCTTCCCCATTTTTAGCTCTCATTTTGGCTATCGGTCTGTATTACCTCTTCCGGACCTACTTCGAGAAAGAAAGGACTATAAGGAGCAATTTGACCATAGTATATTCTTTCGTTTTTGTTCTTAGTTTTGCTACTTCATTCTCAATTTTTGCCAAGATTTTGGTCTGGGGCGTTGTTGAGTCGCTTATCGGTGGAATTTTATTTTCACTGGCAGCTTCAACAATAATTGTTGCCGTGTTTAGGAGAAAGTATGGAAGCTTTAACACTGCCAGTTGTTTAAAGTATTTAATTTTGATATCCCTTTGTTTTTCCGCATTGTCATTTGGGGCCAATGATCTTGCCAATGCTACAGGTGTATTCGTCACCCCGACCGAGAGGCTCATAGGTAGTCCAACTTATTCCACCATGGCCATGTTGGCCCTTCTGGGAGCGGGCGGCATAGCGCTTGGGGGCTTCACCTGGGGGTACAAAGTAGTCGCTGTTTCTGCATATCAAGTAACCCACATAAATCTCCTAAATGGAGCAGCAGCAGGTTATTCAAACGCCATTACGGTTTTTATTTTTACTGTTGTACCAACCTTTATCTTGGGATTTGGCATGCCGATTTCGACTACCCAAAGTGCTATAGGTTCACTTATAGGAGTAGGTCTAGCCGCAAAAGGTTTAGCTGGTGTTGACAGAAGAACCGTTGGCAAGATCGTTGTCTTTTGGTTGTTGACAATTCCAGCCGCAGCTTTAATTAGCATGTCCCTATTCTGGCTAATTAGTCAGGTGATAGTGATATAGTGGCATCAAGGGGCTCACCTTCTTGGATGGGTGAGGTGAGAGAAAAATCCTAGAGATAGTTGACGAGCACATAAAGAGGATAGTTAAAACTGTCGCGGGAATGAACAAGGCAGTGCGAGCCTTTTGTAACATCGACACGAAGAAGATCGATGTTGGATATCAGGAGGCCTTCAAGAGCGAGCGAGATTGCTGGGGTTTAGTTATATTATTAACCCAAGTAGAGACTTTTGGATGGATGTGTTGAAATGATAGAGCTGTTGATATATGGCGTCGGCATAGCTTTGTCGTTTTATATGGCTTGGTGCCTTGGGGCCAACGATGCCTCCAATCCAACTGAATGCGCGGTCGGGTCTGGCGTGATATCAATGAAAAAAGCCGTAATCCTTTTTGCGATATTTGCTGCCGTGGGAGGTATCTTGCTTGGTCCTTTTGTCATGAAAACCGTGGATAGGGGCATAATTCCTCGGGAGCTTCTGAGCTTTGAAAAGGTCGCGGTGGGAAGTTTCACCGCGGTTATTTCAGCAGGCATCTGGATAACTTTCTCGACTTGGAAGGGGATGCCAATATCTACAACTCACTCCGTTATTGGAGGAATTTTAGGGTTTGGCCTGATTGCCAGCTACGACCTTATAAATTGGAATAACTTTTATATCGTACTTATTAGTCTTGTCACGTCTCCAGTTCTATCCCTCCTTTTGGCCATCGGGTTGTTTTTCTCCTTACGGGCTTATTTCAAGAAGGCAAGGGGGGAGCGGAGCAACTTGGTTATGGTTTACTCATTGGTGTTTCTTCTTTCCTTCGGCTCATCAATATCCATTTTCATGAAGATCTTGAAATGGGACAACTTACCAACTATTTTAGGCAGCTTGTTGTCCGGAATAATTATCTCGACCTTAACAGCTTTGTTGTTCAAGAAGAGGTATGGGAATTTCGAATCCACGCAGTCTTTATCCTACCTGCTAATAATCGCGCTTTGTTTCTCGGCATTCTCATTCGGGGCAAACGACATGGCCAACGCCACAGCCGTCTTCGTAACTCCCACAGAAAAACTTACTGGCGTCCCAACGCTAACCACGATGATTTTGCTCGCCTTACTCGGATCGGTCGGTATCGCCCTCGGCGCCCTCACTTGGGGGTACAAGGTGATCATGGTATCGGCATACCAAGTGACCCGCCTGGATCCGTTGAGCGGAGCTGCAGCGGAGTATTCAAATGCCCTTACGGTTTTTCTCTTCACCGTTATCCCAACATTTCTCATAGGTTTCGGCATGCCGATCTCCACCACCCATAGCTCCATAGGGTCGATAATAGGAGTTGGGCTGGCGATGAGGGGATTGACCGGAATAAATAGGGTAACTACCGGCAAAATATTGGCCTTTTGGATTTTGACCATTCCAGCCGTAGCTTTAATTAGTATGTCGCTATTTTGGTTAATTAGTCAGGTGATGGTGATATAATGGCGTCGAGGGGTCCGCTTTCTTGGATGGGTGAAGCGAGGGAGAGAAAAATCCTAGAGATAGTTGACGAACACATAAAGAGGATAGTTAAGACCGTTGCCGGGATGAACAAGGCAGTACAGGCCTTTTGTAAAATCGACATGAAAAAGATTAATGAGGGATTTAAGGAGGCCTTCAAGAGCGAACGGGATGCAGATGAGCTAAAGCGGATGGTCTTGGAGGAGCTATCAAAGGGCATATTTCACCCGATAAACCGCGATGGGATAATAAGGCTGACCATGACGGCTGACGAAATCGCAGCCAACGCAAAGGCTGCTGCAAGAAAGTTAAAGTACATGAACCCTAAAAAACTTCAAAAAGACCTCAGGGAAACCATGTGCAATTTCTCTAACGCGGTTTTAGATACCACTATAAAGACCCACGAGACATTCGTTAGCTTAACGAAGGATTCTAAGTCAGCAATAGCACTTTCTTACGAGGTCGAAAAGTTGGAGGAAAAAATCGATGATCTAAGGGCCGAGGAGCTTATGCCGAGGCTCATGGTCTGGTACAGGAAGATTAAGGATATCGGATTGGCTCTGCTAATGAAGGAGCTAACTGACAATATGGAGAATATAGCTGACTTGTGCGAAGATGTCAGCGATATAATCCGTTCCATCGCTATTAGCTACACTTGAAAGCCGATAACCGAGGGAACACTGGTCTCTAAGCCTTTTTCTGATAACCCACTTTCTCCTTTAGACTTTCAACGCTGTCAGGGTTTAGTAAGGTCGATGTGTCGCCTATCGGTTCATTTATGACGAGCGCTTTCAGGATGCGGCGCATTATCTTCCCGCTGCGAGTTTTTGGCAATTCATCGGCGAATATTATGCGCTTTGGTTTAGCTATGGGCCCCACCACTTTGCTGATGTGATTGATTAACTCCTTTCCCAAATCCTCTGAAGGCTGATAATTCCGCTTCAGAACAACGTAGGCCATTGGAACCTCCCCCTTTAAAGAATCGGGCTGTGGTACAATCGCGCTTTCCGTTACCGCAGCGTGTCGGTTAAGGGCATCCTCGAGCTCCGCTGTTGAGAGCCTATGTCCTGCCACTTTCATGACATCGTCGACCCTCCCAGTCACGCGGATGAATTTCTCAATTTTACCTCTGTCCAGTATCTCTTCAGAGTGTTCACTCGCTACATCGCGTGCGCCGTCGCCGGTGAAGTAGAACCTATTTTGGTAGCGTTTCCAGTAGGTCTCACGGTATTTCTCGTCGGCCTTGTAAAGTCCCCTAAGCATTCCCGGAGGTAGGGGGGGAACTAGGACCAGATAACCGCCCTTTGGCGATGGGTTGCCATCCTCGTCGACTATCATGTTTTTAGTGCCTGGAAAAGGTCTTCCCGAAATCGTCGGTATGAATGGACCCACACCGGGTAGGGCCATCATCAGGGTCCCACCAGTTTCTGTCTGCCACCAAGTGTCGACTATTGGACAGCGTCCACCCCCGATTTTGTTGAAGTACCAAAGCCAAGCTTCTCGATCGATTGGTTCCCCGACCGTTCCAAGCAGGCGGATGCTGCTGAGGTCGTGTTTATTCGGCCATTCTTCGCCGAGCTTCACGAACATCCTGATCGCAGTGGGCGCGGTATAAAAGACAGTTACCTTGTGTTTTTCAACTATCTCCCACCATCGATCGGGGGCGGGATAGTCAGGTGAGCCTTCGTAAACTAACATCGTGATGCCGTTCAACAATGGACCATAGCACGCGTAGGTGTGTCCGGTTATCCATCCGATGTCCGATGTGCACCAGTAGACATCGTCTTCATGTAGGTCGAATACCCAGCGTGTCGTCCAGTAGGCTTGAGTGAGGTATCCACCAGTCGTGTGGACCACTCCTTTTGGCCTCCCAGTGGTTCCAGAAGTGTAAAGTAAAAACAGCATGTCCTCGCTGTCCATGACCTCGGGCTCGCAGACCGGGCTGGCTTTACCTGTAAGTTCGTGCCACCACAGATCGCGTCCCTCAACCATATTAATTTCATTGCCAGTGCGCTTCACGACGACGATCTTCTCGACTTTCGTGCCCTTTACCCCCTCGTCGGCGTTGGTTTTGAGGTTCACAACGTTGCCCCTGCGATAGTAACCATCCGAGGTAATCAAGACTTTTGACTCAGAGTCCTCAAGTCTCACCCTAAGTGAGTCCCCGCTGAAAGCGGAGAACACGACGCTGTGGATGGCGCCAATACGAGCACAGGCTAGAACTGCCATTTGAACCTCAGGGATAAGGGGCAAATATATTCCAACCCGGTCGCCCTTCTTAACACCCAGGCTCTTTAGGACGTTAGCGAACCGGTTGACTTCCTCGTTCATTTGTTTGTAGGTGATAATGCGGGTTTGTTCTTCGGTTGGCTCAGGAACCCAGATAATGGCCGGTTTGTCCCCCTTGCCTGCCTTTACATGACGATCCAAGGCGTTGTAGGACGCGTTTATCTTACCCCCAATAAACCATTTGAAATAAGGGAGCTCCTCACTGTAGGCTTTCTCCCAAGGCTTGAACCACTCTATTCCCTCGCGCGCTCGAGATTCCCAAAATGCCACCGGATCCTTGGCCGCATTTTCATAAACTGATGGGTCGTTTACCCATGCCCGGCGCTTGAGGTCATCAGAGGGCCACCAAACTTCCTTTTCAGTTGAGTCTTCGACGACCCACGAAACTGGCTTCATAATTTCACGACTTTAACCCTTTATCCCTAGGGGTTTTAAGCTTGACGCTTCATATTAAAGCTCGCTTCTATTTCATCAACGAGGCTGGCAACGATCTTAAGGTCCTTCAAATAAGGGGTCAAATCCCCTTTTACAGCTTGCCAAAGCCTGTCCAGTTCTCTAGAGCTTATGCCCTGTTCACGGTATTTCACCGCTTGGAACAAAATCGATAGGTAGTCCGCTGCGTGTACCAGCTTGGACTCCAGCGTGTGCTTGTCGTTATATTCTTGCCAGAGTGCGAGGTACTTCGCCTTTTCAGGAATTCGCTGCAACATACCTTCTAGGGCGCTTTGCTCCATTTTCCTCTTAACTTCGACCGATTCCAAGTGCTTGAGGGCGGTGTATGGAAAGTCCGCCACTTCAGCCTCTGCCCAGTCGTGTAGTAGCGCCATTCTGATTGCTCGTTCGCTGTCAATTTTTTTACCCTCTCGCTTGAGTCCATCCGCGAGCAACATCGTGATCGTTGCAACCTCAAAGGAGTGCTGGGCCACATCCTCAACGCCCCCAAGGGGGACGCTGCAGAAAAGCCAACCGGTGCGTGGTATCCGCTTCAGGTTGTTGATTCGTTCGAGCAACTCATGTAAATTCATTTAAACGACCACCAGCTTCGTTTGCTGCACGCCCCTGAGCGTACCTAGGCGATTTGCGAGCTTTCGGATTGCTCCCGCTTGGCCACTCACTATTAAAATCTCCAGACAGTTCTTAGCATCGACATGCAAGTGCTGTGCCGCGCTTATTATGTTGGAGCTCTCGTGCTGGATTTCCGTGAGGGCCTCTGTTAGGCCACGGATATCGTGCTTATATAGAACTAGGATTGCGCCTAGCAACTTACCCTTCAACTCGTTGCGCCACCGATAGTTTACTAGGAAATCACGAAGCGCGTCTCGAACCGCCTCCGAGCGGCTGGCATAACCTTGGGACTTTAGCGCCAGATCGAGTTCGGCCAACAGCTCAACAGGTAAAGTAAGACTCACCCGCGTTATCCTCTCAGCCATATGTACCCCTATTTTTTAATGAACCGCAAGTTAAATCAATTGCACGTTTCACATCAGTAATACTTATATTGAAAAAAGTATTACCACACCTTGGAGGGCGTAAAAATGGTTTGCTATGTAGTACCCTTGGCGGTGGCCATAATCTCGTCAGCCGTTTGGGGCATAAAAAGGAAGGGCCCCGCAGGCTGGTGGCTCAACATGTTTATCTACGGGGGTGCACTGTTTGGGCTGGTGGATCACCTCTGGCACGGCGAACTGTTCTTAATCGGAAATGCGCCGATTTTGGATTTGTTCCTAGGCGTGACGATTACCGCAGTGATTTTCGGTGGCTGGGGCGTGACCTTCGCCGTGGCAAGAGCATTTCCTGATTTGGGCCAGCGCATGGGTTTCTTAGCGCAAAGTAAAAGGCGCTGATTCAAAAGCCTAATTCGGTGTCTTGGCAAAAAGACATTTAATTAGGCGGCTCCATTTTTAATCGGGTGAGGTGAGGGAAGATGGAGAAGAAGATCGTTGGCAAGGTGACTCACTTCTTTACTAAGATTGGAGTTGCAATTGTCGAGCTAAGCGATGAGCTGAAGGCGGGCGACAATATATCGATTGAGGGCGTGACGACCAATTTACAGCAGGTTGTCGATTCTATGCAAATCGAACATGAAAATGTTCCAAAAGCGAACGCTGGGCAATCTATAGGCCTCAAAGTTGGACAGAGGGTTCGAGAGGGAGACCTGGTTTTCAAGCTTGGTTGACTTCATTAAATTTTTAATTAAAACTAAGCGGCAGTGGGGCTGGTTATCGATAGACATATCGATACTGGTTATAAAATGGGACCAAGTTAAAACAAGTGCACAAATCGCAGCTGCAATAGGTTTTGTTCAGGTCTGAATCAGCCACCTCTAAACGTACGATTGTATTTTAACAAAGATTTATCTAAATTCTCTCGCCAGGTTTCCATTCAAAGATATCGCGGATGATTGAGTAGGCGGCGTAGGGAGGAATTATCCCTCGCTCGGTTATAATCAGGTCCACATATTCCGGAGGCGTTACGTCGAAGGCTGGATTTCTTATCTTAAGTTTTGGAAACTTCTTCGGGTTCACTATTTCACTAGGATCCCTCTCCTCTATTTCCACAATTCGACCCACTAGTGTCTCCGGGTGAAACTTGTAGGTCTCCGCTGCTACAAAAAAAAGCGCCCGCGCCTCATGGGCCGCGAGGGCTATAGCGGATGTCCCGATTTTGTTTACCACGGCCCCGTTGGCAGCAATACTATCGGCCCCCACTATCACCTTGTCGACATCGCGGATGAAGTGACGAACGGCGGAATCGATTATCATTGTGGTAGGGATACCTTCCCTTAGCAGTTCACGTGCGCTTATACGGCCCTGCCACACCGGGCGCGACTCGGTGGCGAAAACCTCGATATCTTTCCCCTGCTTAAATGCAGTCTTGATTACGGACAAAGCGCATTCGCTGTTGCAGTGTGTTAAGATTATATCCCCATCCGAAACTCGATTTGAGCCTATCTCTCCTATGCGTTTGACAGCTTCGTTCGAATTTTTGATGAATTCATCTGCTCGCGAGGCTACAATTTTCCTCAGCCCCTGCAAATCCGCTTTAGCGCCCATTTTTAAGCCTAGGGTCACGTATCGAATGGAATTTGGCAAGGAAACGGCTGTCGGCCTGGTGCTCAAAAGTATTTTTGACGCTTGGTCTATTTTCCTGATGAATTCAGCTGGCGTCTTCGCGTTGGATTTTTTTGCCGCGATTTTTAGAGCCAAGGCGGTCGCGCGCGCGATTCTACCTGCCCCTCGTATTTTCATCGTTCGGATATTATTTGCGATTTTTTGTATCTCGGCATTCATCGTGTTCCACCAAGACTCTATCTGATTGTAGGGGTTAAAACCAATTGGGATTTAATCCTCTTTTCGGATCAAGAGTTCACGTAAGAATAATTTAGTTTTAAAAGCCTAGTCGCCAAGTTAAAATTTCTCTGCAGGTGTGTCGTAGATCAGGGGTTAACGAGCGTTTCCTTAATCGTCTCCATAGAGAGCGTTGTCCTCACGCTTTTCACTGAGTCGAAAGATTTTATGTGCTCGTCGACAAATTTGTTAAGGCTATCGACATTTTTTGCAAGGACTTTGATTAGTAGGTCATGACCACCAGTGATGTGGTGAAGCTCACAAACTTCATGGCGGCGAGAGAGCGATTGGGTTATTTCGCGAAGAGATTGAGAATCGGCGCCCACATCGATAAAGGCCGTTACACCATACCCGTATTTTTTCGGGTCAATGAT
Organism: Hadarchaeota archaeon (SeqCode); assembly: GCA_964446015.1. Classification (GTDB taxonomy): domain Archaea; phylum Hadarchaeota; class Hadarchaeia; order Hadarchaeales; family Hadarchaeaceae; genus Hadarchaeum. Next base: position 13,335 of record CAYUMT010000005.1, on the reverse strand, counting down.
GGCGGAGTATTTCTTGATCAGGCCGGTTTTTTCTAGCTTCTTGATCCTTCGTCTCACGCCGGACGTGCTCAGTCCCACCTCTCGACCCATCTTGCGCAGAGGCGTGCGCGCATCTTCGGTTAGTATCCTCAGAAGTTTTAGATCAACGCTGTCCATTCACGACTCCCCACCCAGCCCAGGCTAAAATCGGCTTCATCAACTATTTAATTTTTGCGGCGTGTTTCGTGAATCAAATTTGGAATATTTCCAACCTATCCCTGACGGGTTCGCATGCTTCTGTCAGATGGTCGCCCCATCGGCGCCAATCATTTAACAGAATGACTCGCTCATACTGGCCGCCGTAACGTCGCAAATATCCGAGCAACGACTCGACGACCACCCTGATAACTTCTGGATCGAGGTCCTTCGGCGCCTTGTTCTGGGAAAGCGGATATATCTCATCTATTTCTTCCGGCACGACGCCAAACGGGGGGATTATCCTCACCAAGTGAGTGTTTTCCGGTTCTTGGAGTTCTCGCCTCCCTCCTCCAGCGTTGGACAGGATGGCTAGCGTCTTGAGCGGAGGCGGCTCGTATCTCTCGTCCAACCTTCGTTTATGGCGTATGACCTCCGGCCGCTGGATGGACTCTTCACCGGCGTAATAATATGCGGATTTTTTAGTGACGGAATCAAATCTTTCTATAAAGTCCCGATATACAAGTAGCCTCCTGAATCCCTCCAACAGATGCGGATGAGCCCTGCACCTGACCTGTAAATGTTCCCACAGCCTTCCTTCCACCATCGCTTGTCGAACCCTTCGCAATTCACCGAACGTGACGTGCAGGTTGTGTCTGGCCAGCAACTTAACTCTTTCTTCATCTGTCTCGCTTTTTAGTTCATCAGGGGAAAAATTTGTGCAGACGGGGCACTCGCAGGGGAAGTAAGATAGCTCATCCAGGTGTAGGGTGCCTCCGGGGGTCATGTATCTGCCATCTCTTGCATAGAGTACGTATGCCGCCGAGTCGAATAGGTCGCAGCCCATAGCGACCGCAAGCGCCAGCATCATCGGGTGTCCTGCGCCGAAGAGGTGAACCGGTCGCTGCAGGGGGAGGTTCCGTTTAGCCGTCATGACAAGGTCAACTATTTCGGTGTATCTATAACCATCAAGCAGCTCCACTGGACTCCCGATTGCATGAACCTGGTAATCTAGTTTTCCCATCTCCCGAGCAGACTCAGCGACAAGGTCAGTGAAAATCCCGCCCTGGATTGGACCGCACCACATGACGTTTGGGTTTGAGCGGATATTGATAGCTTCTTTTGCGCGTTCAAGGGTCGCGCGAACAGTTTCCATTGCCTGTTCTCTAGTTGTGTAGGCGCCGGTCGGAGTGTCGAGTATCGTTGCTATATCAGGGCAGATTGAATCCTGGTAATGTACTATCTCTTCTGGCGAGATCTTTACCGTTCCATACCGTAGAATTTGATAACCACCGCTGTCAGTCATTATTGGGCCGTCGTAACCCAATATCCCGTGTATTTTTCGGTCGATTGCTTCGTCCCCGAGGCCGAGCATAGTTAGGTACGCGTTTGTCATCATCAGCTGTGCGCCGAACTCTCTTCTCATTTCCCTTGGAGTCAAAAATATGTTCGACGGGTTTATGACTGGCATTAGTGTAGGTGTGACTACCTCTCCATGGGCTGTCTTTAACTTGCCAATCCTTCCCAACCCATCTCGGTGCGTGATTTGGAAGATGAGATCACCATATCCCTCAATGCACTTTAACAAAATAATTTATCCGATTTAGGCTAACAGACTGAGAAGTCGCCCCTTGCCAGGCACTTGGTGAACGTGTTGATTTTTTCAAGTTCCCTGTTTATAGTCTCCTCTATCCTGTTCCTAATTTTTTCTATCTTTACACCAGGATCGGGGATTACCCGTGCCACGGCTATCGCTGGATGGTCGATTGGCTTTCCTATCTGACTAACGAGCCAAACGTAAACCTCCTTCAGTCCGTTGACATCAGAGTAGATTTCGTTGGCGATTTTATAGGTAAGTAGGTTGTAAATCTTACCGACGTGGCTTACGGGGTTCTTCCCGGCCGCCGCTTCAGATCCGACGTGTCTGTTGAGCGGTATGACTCCATTGCTCCGGTTACCTCTACCGACTTGTCCCGAGTCTGCACCATCTGCGCTGGTGCCCAATACTGTTAAATATACGCCGTCGACTCCCCTTCCCCTCGTGTCCAGGGTATTGAGCTTCAACTCGGTGTCCTTAAAATCGAAGTTTTTTCTCACAAATGAGCGTAGCCTGTCAAGTATCTCCTCCTTTTTCTTAAAGTAGTCATCTTCACCCTCGACATGGCGGTCTACAAACGCCATACCGACAGTGAGGGAAATGTCGTTGTTCTTCCGGAATCCCATTACCTTAATATCCTCTCCAGACTCGGGGAACTCCTTCTTGAAATTTTTCGAATTTAGGAAGTGTTCAGTTTTTAGGACCGCCTTCTCGGTCGGTGTCATTGGAGCGTAACCCACAGCGGCCGATGTGTCGTTAGCGCTTAGGATTTCCCCCCCACGTTTGAATATGTCGGTGAGCGCGGCCGAACCAGGCTTTAATTCAATCTGGTAATGCATATGCTTGTCCGGGTCAACATACCTCAATTTCTCCTTTATCCACCTTTTTGCCGCACGTATCGCTATCCCACCAACGTCAACTTTTGTCCCGCCCACTTCTTCCGTAGCTCGATCTCCGAATATCAAGAGCATCGGGTTTTTGACCCTGCCCCCGCCAAATCTCGTTTCAACTTCTCCCGCAACCAAAAGTGATTTGTCGGCGTTGTGATGCATGATCGCGCCGAACTTTTTTAGGTACTCCTTGCTGAGCTCGATTGAAACACGGTCTAAAATCGCGTCGCATATTGTGTCAGGATGTCCAATCCCTTTTCTCTCAACTATTTCGAGGGTCTGGTTCGCTAGGGGGATTTGCTTGCAATCCTCAACTATGATGTTTCTCATCTGGTCATACCTCTCGGGTTTTATTTTAATGGTAAACATTTATATTTATAGGTTCGCGTGGAAACATAACCCAGAGGAATAGGGGTTTTTTGTGGCAATTTTAAAGCCATCCGAGGTTAAAGCGGCGCGAATCCATTTGGGGCTCAGCCAAGCGAAATTGGCGGAACTGGCTGGTGTGACTCAGGCCTATATCGCCAAGATTGAAGCCGGGGCAGCGGATCCGAGGGTCTCAACGCTGGAGAGAATATCAAAGGCACTTGAGCGACCAGCGGCAAAGGATCGTCGTGTTTTGATCAGCCGCATAATGTCCTCCCCAATAGTTTTTTCCAAACCAACTGAAAAAATAGAGCGGGTAATCAAGGCAATGAAGGTACACAATATATCGCAGCTACCTGTCCTCGACGGAAATGTTCAAGTTGGTTCCGTCTCTGAGGCCACCATTTTACAAAAGATAGCCTCTGGCGAAAATATGAGCAAATTGCTTTCAAGGAACGTCAGCGAGATAATGGAGGGGCCGTTACCAACCGTTGGGAAGGATGTGGACATTGATGTAATGTATAGGCTACTAGAGCACGAGCCAGCAGTTTTGGTCGTTGATCGCGGAAAACCAGTCGGCATAGTGACAAAGGCTGATGTATTCAAACTGACAGGGCGTTTCAAGTAATTCTAAACCGATTTATGTTCATCGCCCTCAGTTAATCCGATTACATGGCTGAAGTTCGGGACAGGATCGCCCGTTGGATAGCCGGCGACATAACGCTAGCGGATAGCCCCGGGGTCGCGATTAGACTCTGGCGCGAGCGGTTTGGGATCAATCAACCATCCCTTGCGAATGTTATGCGCATTTCTCCCTCAGTAATAAGTGATTACGAGGCCGGGAGGAGAAAATCCCCGGGCGCAACAACGATAAAGCGAATCGTGGACGCGTTCCTGAAAATAGATGAACAACACGGTGGGAAGATGTTCAATGTCTTCTCTCAGGTTTTCGGCACCCAGCTACCCCCCGAGGTTGTGCTTGAGATCAGGGAATATACGATGCCGGTGGATGGTAAGGCAATAGCCAAGGCGGTTGGCGGTGAAGTAGTGGCCAACAAGGAGTTGCTCGACCGGAAGCTCTTCGGTTACACGGTAATCGACAGCCCAAAGGCAATATTGGCCCTATCTCCCGACGATTTCAGGCGTCTTTATGGGCTGACCACCGAACGAGCGCTTGTTTTTACTGGAGTAACGACTGGTCGCTCACCTCTCATTGCTGTAAAGGTCATCGGGATAACTCCTGGGATGGTAATTCTGCACGGGGATATCAAGACGCCAGACGAGCTTGGTATAAAAATAGCTGAAATCCTAAGGGTACCGCTGGTCATCTCGAGAGCTCCATCTGTTTCTGATTTGCTTGCCGGTCTCAGGAAGAGCTCCAGCTGACGACCACCTTTCCCTACCGATACGTCAATCGACGATACGTTTTTCGACAAACAGAAAGTTTTTAAACACCTCAAGTCTCATAAAAACGAAATCAGGTAGCGATTAGACGGTGATTCAAAGATGGACGTAGGTATAGTTGGTTACGGTGTTTATGTTCCTAGGTACCGCATCCGCATTGAAGAAATTGCCAAAGTTTGGGGCGAAAATCCTGAAAGAATAAAGCATGGCTTGCTCATGGAGGAGAAATCTGTACCCAGTATTGACGAGGATACCGCCACGATAGCAGTGGAAGCAGCGCGAAACGCGGTAAAGCGGGCCGGCATAAATCCTCAAGAAATCGGAGCTATATACGTCGGCTCCGAATCTCATCCATACGCGGTTAAACCTACTGCTACCATAGTAGCCGAGGCGATCGAGGCAACGCCTAACCTAATGGCTGCTGATTTTGAGTTCGCCTGCAAGGCGGGGACTGCCGGGATTCAGTCATGCATGGGTGCTGTGCAAGCAGGTTTTATAAAGTACGGCATGGCGATAGGTGCCGACACATCTCAAGCAGCACCTGGCGACGCGTTGGAATACACAGCCTCCGCGGGTGGGGGAGCGGTAATCGTAGGTAGGAATGGATCGGAAACGATAGCTGATTTTGAGGGAACGTATTCCTACACTACCGACACACCGGACTTCTGGAGAAGGGATATGAGCCCCTACCCGGAGCATGGGGGTAGATTCACTGGCAAACCGGCCTACTTCAAACATGTTCTCTCAGCTGCCCATGGAATCCTGCGTCAGTTGAAGCTTACACCTCAGGACTTCGCGTACGCCGTTTTTCACCAGCCAAACGGGAAGTTCCCCCTGCAAGTTGCGGATGAGCTTGGTTTCTCAAAGGAGCAAGTTTATCCAGGCCTTGTAACGCCAAAGATAGGGAATACCTACTCGGGGTCATCTATCCTAGGCCTCGCCTCGATATTGGATCAGGCTAAACCAGGCGAACGCATCTTGGTGGTTTCCTATGGCTCGGGCGCCGGCAGCGATGCATTCAGCATAATCGTTAAGGATCCGATAGAGAAAAAAAGAAACGCTTCCCCAAAGGTAGCTGATTATATCAATAACAAGATATACATCGATTATTCGACTTATGCGAAGTACAAAAGAATATTGGTGAAGTAGATGCGCGATGTTGCGATTGTAGGGGCGGGGATATCAAAATTCGGCGAACTTTGGGATGTGTCTTTCAGGCAGATGGTTGTAGATGCCGGCGCGCGTGCATTGGAGGACGCAAACCTTGATGGCAAACGGATAGACGCCATGTATGTTGGGAACATGTCGGCCGGACAGTTAGTCAGCCAGGAGCATACAGCTTCACTAATAGTGGACCATGCCGGGCTGGCGCCCATCCCATCCACTAGGGTTGAGGGTGCCTGCGCATCTGGCGGATTGGCTCTACGTCAGGCTTTCATTTCAGTTGCATCTGGTATAAACGATTTCGTCGTCGCTGCGGGCATGGAAAAGATGACGGACGTGATGTCTGATCAGGCGACTGGCGCGCTTGCAACCGCATCGGATCAGGAGTGGGAAGTTTATGTGGGCGTTACATTCCCGGGACTATATGCTCTGATGGCTCGCCGGCACATGTATGACTTTGGAACCACCGAGGAGCAGATGGCGATGGTGGCGGTCAAGAATCACCACCACGCCTGCATGAATTCGTGCGCTCAGTACCACATGGAGGTTACTGTAGACAGCGTCCTAAACTCACCCCCAGTCGCCCTTCCTATCAAGCTGCTTGACTGTTCTCCGATTACGGATGGTGCGGCTTGTGTAATATTGGCTCCAGCTGAAAAAGCACGGAAACTCACTGATACTCCCGTTTTGATTACGGGCACTGGGCAGGCTAGTGACACCTTATCGCTCCACAGCCGACAGTCGCTTACTGGATTGAGGGCAACAACTGAGGCGGCGAAGGCAGCTTACAAGATGGCTGGAATCAGTCAAAACGAAATAGACATAGCGGAAGTACATGATTGCTTCACAATAGCCGAAATTATGGCCATAGAGGATCTTGGCTTCTGTAAGAAAGGAGAAGGTGGTAAAGTAACGGAGAACGGCGAGACCGCAATAGGCAGTAGAATTCCAATAAACACTAGTGGTGGGCTCAAAGGTAAGGGTCACCCGGTTGGTGCAACAGGAATTGCCCAAGCTGTTGAGATAGTACAGCAGCTTCGTGGGACAGCTGGTAAGCGACAAGTGAAGGGCGCAGAGATTGGACTTACACATAACGTGGGTGGAACGGGGGGGACCGCGGTGGTTCACGTATTAAAGAGGGGTGACTAAATGGCGGCGCCACGTTTTTGGAGGGAGATCCCAAACCGTTACAATCTTATCGGTACGAGATGCGGTAATTGCAATAAAGTATTGTTCCCGCCAAGATATCTCTGCCCATATTGCAGGAGGATGGGGAAGCTGGAGCCCTACAAGCTGAGCCGACATGGCAAGATAGTTTCCTATAGTGTGATCCATGCCGGCGCAGAGGGGTTCGAGGAGCAAACCCCATACGTTATCGCCATAGTTGAGCTTGACGATGGTCCGTGCCTTACAACGCAGATAGTAGACTGTAACCCTGAAGAGATGAAAATAGGCGATGGGGTAGAACTGGCATTCAGGCGTATGGGTGAGGATGGCGAAGACGGAGTGATTTACTACGGGTTCAAGTTCAGAAAAACTTAACCCGCAATTATCTGAATTAAAGTTTAATTTTTCTGGATGATATAAATAAGTTAAAAGTAATCATGCAAATTTTTGATTTTTTTGCTAATTGTTCTACATAAAGTTATCGAGGATTTTATCATAAGTGTTGAAAAAACACACACAAGCTTTAGTTTGGACGAGTTTGGATTTTCTATTCATGCCGCGGTGGATTACAAATTTGACTTAATTCAGAATAAAGTTGCTCTGAGTTTTTGGTAATTCAAATAGGCAATTATCCAACTGAGCGCTTTTTTCTCTTTTCTCTTTGAGAACCGAGTAACTTCTCTATGCACGCTTCAGTACTTTTATAGTGCTTCTCAAGTTCTAAAACATGGTCTTCCAACTTCTCCACGTGTTTATCTAAAGCCCCGGTATGTCGATCGAGACTGCGGAAATGAGTTAAAAGCATAATTATTACAATAACTTCCACGATTAAGACGGCTAGTTCAAGTATAATTTCGATGTCCATTGTACCCTATTATTAAGATATTGGTTTGTTTTAATATACTTTCTAAATTTACGCGAGTTGAACGTTAAAAGTTGGGCGAGACAGGGTTAGCAAGCTTTTTATTTGTAAAACTAAAAAAGGTTTTGTTTAACATGACCGAAAGAGTGCAAAAGGATTCGTCTTACCTGAACGGCATGTCCACGTCGGGTACGCGTACAAGGGTGAGGGACGTAAGCCCAACGAGCGGTATGTGTTCTATATGCATCAAAGAGTGTCCGATCCTCTGCGAAATTTCCATGTCGGCGTTCCGCGGTCGTGAGGTACTTTATCCAAGTCCGGAATATTTTGGGGAAAGTACTGCTGCGTCGTTAAAGAATTACGATCTTGATTGGTCTCACTTTAACATACTTTCCAGGCTTAGGGGTGCGGAGGGAATTGAGCCGGACTCCGATGTAGCCCTATTTGAAAACGCGAACGTAGAGTCAGAGCTCGGGGGAGTTCCACTCAAAGTCCCACTCATGACTGGCGCGTTTGGCTCAACTATGGTGGCGAGGGTAAACTGGGATGCCCTATCGGTGGGAGCGGCTCTTTCAGGCGTGATAATTGTGGTGGGGGAGAACGTCTGTGGGGTTGACCCCGAGTCTAAATATACGGGGGGCAAGGTTACCTACTCCAAGGAGCTTGAATACAGAATTAAAAAGTTTAGGGAGTTCTGGGATGGAAAATATGGAGACATTTCAGTACAGACTAATGTGGAGGACCAGAGAACGGGCGTCGACTTATATGCGATATCCAAGCTCGAGGCGAATATAATAGAGAGGAAATGGGGCCAGGGTGCCAAAGCCATCGGCGGTGAAATAAGGTTATCCTCGCTTGAGAGGGCGCTTGAACTTAAAAGGCGAGGTTATGTGGTGTTGCCCGATCCGGAGGACAAGGGAGTTCAAGAGGCCTTCAAAGCCGGGGCATTTAAGAGCTTCGAGCGGCACAGCAGGGTCGGTATGCCCGTTGAAAGGGACTTTATCGAGGATGTAGAATGGCTCCGCGAACAGGGTGCAAAGAAGGTCACCCTGAAGACAGGTGCCTATAGCCCAGCGGAGACCGCATGGACAATGAAAGTTGCGTCGGAGGCCAAAGTTGATTACATAACCCTTGACGGCGCTGGTGGCGGCACCGGCATGAGCCCCGTCCCGATGATGAATGAGATGAGCACCCCAACCGTCTACCTCGAAGCCCAGGTACTCAAGTGCGCTCAGATACTCAAGAAAAAGGGTCGGTACGTCCCGGACATAAGCATAGCTGGTGGGTTCATAAGTGAGGGCCAGATCTTCAAGAGCATGGCGATGAGCAATTTCGGTGATGGTCCTTTCGTGAAAGCTATAACTATGGCTAGGTCGCCACTTACGGCCGTCATGAAGGCATCCTATTTCATGGAGTTGGCTGAGAATAACAAATTGCCTCGCGATTTCGCGGAACGTTACGGTAACAGCCCGGATAACTTCTTCATCGCTGCTTCGAAGATCAAAAGCAAGTACGGCAATAAATCAGGAGGCATCCCCTATCCCGCAATAGGGCTATATTCCTATCTCAGCGAAAGGATCGGAATTGGACTTAAGCAGTTGTTGGCAGGCGTTAGAAAATGGAAGCTTAACTTGATAAATAGGAACGACCTTGCGGTGTTAACGGAGCGAGCTTCGAGAGTGACGGGCATACCCACAGTCGACGAAGTTGAAGCCGACGTGTTTGAGCAGATACTTGGATAATGGCAGTAAAACGAACCTACCAATAGCATTACAATCAGGTCTTGAGTTTTATACGTGAGCAAAATTATCATTAAAGTAATATTCAAGAACTCAGTTCCTGTCGTAGTTACTAAGGTTGGTGCAAGGCTGTTTAATTAATCGGCCGTTCATTCATGAAGCGAGTCAAATCCTGAGACTGGACGGAAAGTAACTCCAACCGATTTATTTAAATACGGAACTGCTTACTTCTTTTATCGTAGATATTTATGGCCACGACAATAAACCCATTTGATTCGGTTAAGGAGCAGCTCGATATAGTAGCTAAGATATTAAATTTAAATCCCTCTGTCGTTGAAAAACTAAAAAGCCCGCGCCGGATAGTAATTATCTCTGTTCCCGTGCGCATGGATGATGGTAAAATAAAAGTCTTCACGGGATACCGCGTGCAGTATGACATGACCCGGGGACCGTACAAAGGGGGCATAAGATATTCTCCAAATGTTGACCTGGATGAGGTAAAGGCCCTTGCGGCTTGGATGACTTGGAAGTGTGCTGTTGTGGACCTGCCCTACGGCGGTGCAAAAGGAGGTGTTGCGTGCAACACAAAAGAGATGTCAAGGGGCGAGCTAGAGCGGCTGACGCGGCGATATACTGCGATGATATTCGACGATATAGGGCCCTACAAGGATGTCCCAGCGCCCGACATGTACACAGATGCACAAACGATGGCGTGGATTATGGATACATACAGCCAGTTCAAAGGATATCTGGTTCCGGAAATTGTTACGGGAAAACCCATCGAAGTCGGCGGGTCGGAGGGAAGGAAAGATGCAACCGGACGTGGGACGGCCATTTGCGCGAGGGAAGCCGTGAAGCACCTTGGGATGGATATAAAAGGTTTGCGTGTCGTGATTCAGGGATTCGGGAATGTGGGTCAAGCTGCCGCAAGGGTGTTACAGGAAATGGGTTGCAAAATTATAGCAATCAGCGACTCTTCGTGTGGCGTTTTAAACCAAGACGGCATCGATCTCAAACACGCGGATGAACACAAGAGTAGAACTGGTAAACTCCGTGGCTTGACCGGTTGCAAGGAAATAACGAACGAGCAACTGTTGGAGTTGGAATGTGATATATTGGTCCCTGCAGCTATGGAAAATGTAATAACTGAATCGAATGCCGATAAAATCAGGGCCAAAATTGTTTCAGAGGGAGCAAACGGGCCGAGCACACCTAAAGCTAGGGAAATAATGTACGGTCGTGGCATCTTCGTAGTTCCGGATATTCTTGCTAATGCTGGCGGAGTGGTGGCAAGTTACTTTGAGTGGATTCAAAATATTCACCGCGAACACTGGAGTGAAGCGGAGGTAAATCAGAAACTCGAAGCGCAGTTGATTAAAGCGTTTCAGGATGTGTTCATGACGTCGAAAGAATATAACGTCGACTTGGCAACTGGTGCTTACGTCCTTGGGATTAAGAGAATTGACGAAGCCTTCGCCAAACTCGGCTTATTCCCGTAATTCTTGATTCTCGATTAACCTAATTGGGTCGCCTCAGTTGTTTGGCATCCAAATTATCGACTCAGTCCGCAACGCGCGATAACTCAATCTCAAATTGGTTCAAGGATTAACGCAACAAAAAATTGTTCACGAATTTTAAATACAAGTAAAAATCATTATTAAGTGGGTTCAAAATGGTTGTAGCCTATATAATGATAACGGTTGGCGCGGGCGAGCATCTAAGTTGGATGAACACGGTTAAGGAAAACATCCAGAAAGTGCCTGGTGTTGTTGAAGTACATTGTGTAATGGGACGGTACGATATAATAGCGAAAGTAGAATTGAAAACATGGGAAGAGTTAGTTGACCTAGTTGGAGACAAGATAAGGTCTATTTCCGGTGTCGAGACAACGGAAACTTTTGTTGGATACGAATGATGACTTGCCCGACTTTTGATTGATTCTGCATCGGCCAAGTTAGTCATTGAAGCCCCTAGGTATTTTAAAAATTTCCTATTTTCGCTTCTTTAATAAACAGTCGCCTTAGTATTTAGTCAAAATAAAGGAAAATTTTGGCGATATCGGTAAACTTGTTTTCTTCTCACACTGTGGTTTCCTTTAAACGTCTCGCCACGTCCTCAGGTCTGGACTCAATGATTGGCTCGTCGTGAAACCTCTCCATGAACCCGGTATCGCTTACGTAAACTTCGGTGAAACGCGGCCTAGATATCAGCTTAGCGTTGAGCAGGTAGAGTTTGCTTAAGTCCTTGTTGTTGGGACCGGAGAAAAATGCCATGTTAAAGCTGTTGACCCCAATTGTTTGGTATCCACGCAAGACCTTGGATAATCCAGTCGAGAAGTCCGATAGATCCCGGGCCTTCAACTGAAGTAAATTAGAAATCTTTCGAGAAAAAATCGCCGTGATCTCGTTATTCCCCTGGGGTGAGAAGCTGGCGAGCCAAGCCACGTTTCCCGTGTCCATGATAAATCTATCGCCGAGCTTTCGTTCTTCTTCAATCAGGTCTGCCCAGTAATTGCTATCATTTCCCCTGTAGTAATCCATGCTTTTCTTCAAGAGTTCTTGGACATAAATCGTGGGCTTATAATCGGCGAGTGTCTGCAGGTGCGGGTGGAAAATGCTCGCGGCCGAAGGCGGCATGTAGTTCCAATTGATTGTGGGATAGTTTATTTCCTGGCGCTGCTTTTGCACATGCCTAAAGTATTCCAAACTTGCGGAGAGGCTATCCTTAATCAATTTTGGAGAGAACTTATCCAAGGGTAGATAGTGGTCTCCCGAGAACGTCACCACGGCATGGTATTCCCCAAATGGAAACAGGTTGGGAAAGGCGCATGCGGAGCCCACCTTTATCCTGGGGGGATCCCACGGGAACATTGGTGTTGACTTTTCCATGTTTTCAGGGCAGAAGTAACATTTTTTTCTCGACCTCTCGATTAACTCGGAAATTTGGTGGCTTACCGCTCCGACTTGCCTTACCCTGCCCGTTCGATTTAGATTTATCCTGCATCGCCTACCCGTGAGTGGGTCGTTCCTGAACTCGATCCTCTGAGCGACCAGTTCAAATTTCTGGAGAGGACTCCTCAACTTAGCTTCGCGGACCGCCCGCATGAACTCGATTTTTACCATCCTTCCACCAACACCCACGCAAAAATTACGCTAGGTGCGCCTAGCGAAGGTCAGATACCCCGTGTGAGCGATCATACGCGTGCTGGGTCTGGTACAGTTTGGCTTCACCTCTATATCTCGAACTATACATTCAATTGTCCTTATGTTTTTGAAGCTGAAATTCGGGAAATTAGCGTATAGACGTTGAAGGTGCTCAACGCACGGTGTGAATGCCGCCAAGTGGCCACCCAGTTTCAAAGCTGATTGTGCTTGCGCGAGCACGAGTTCTGGTTGGGGTAGGTCGAGCGTCACTAGATCCAAGTCCCGCTCGTCTATTCCCTCACAAATGTCCCTTCGCTTTACCTTCACTACGTCGCCCAATCCTGCCATTTGAATGTTATCCTCAGCTACTTTCGCGAAGTCTTCACGCACCTCGTAGCTCGTCACCTGTCCATTCGGCCTCACGAGATTTCCTAGGAATATGGCAAGCGCGCCTGATCCAGCGCCAGCGTCCACGACGAAGCTGCCCGGGCCGACCCCCGTATGCGCCACTATCTGCGCGGCGTCCTTTGGCAGCATTATCTGAGGGACGCGACGGAGCTTTTGCAGGTAGTCTACAATCGAAGGACGAAGCACCACGAAATCTTTACCAACATGGGACTTTAACCTAAATCCGGGCTCCTTCCCCACAACCTCGTTCAGATCGACCACTCCGAGGTTCGTGTGCAACTTTCTCTGACTGGCATAAACTAGATATTTCCTGCCCCTTTCGTCGATGAGGATTATGCGTTCATCTTCGGATATCATGGTTCCTAGTGTACATAGTTTTTGCCATATTGTTAAGTTTTCTAAAGCCCCATAACCTTGGCCC
>CAYUMT010000004.1:31745-37860 GCA_964446015.1 Hadarchaeota archaeon (SeqCode) | reverse complement strand
GAACGGAGCCGAGCACCCCCGCTTCTTGGCAGGTCGGGGCCATGCCCGGGGGCGGGGCCTCTCGGTTTAGGCATCGATAGCACGGGCCCTTGTGTGGCAGAACTGTGATCGTCATCCCAACGAAGCGGAGCACACCGGCGTGCGAGAACGGCACGTCACTTAGCACGCAGGCGTCATTGATGAGGAATTTCGTCGGGAAGTTATCGCTGCCGTCGATTACAAAGTCCCAGCCCTTGATGATTTTCAGCGCGTTATCGGGACAAAGTCGCTCCTCGAATTTTACGACCTCGACCTCAGGGTTGATGTCGTGTATCGTCTCCCGCGCCGATTCGGCCTTTGGCTTCCCTATGTCAGCCGTTGAGTGTAGTATCTGGCGCTGCAGGTTGCTGAGGTCAACTTTGTCGCCGTCAACGATGCCTATCTTCCCAACGCCCGCGGCGGCCAAGTAAAGGGAAGCGGGGGACCCAAGCCCACCGGCACCCACGACAAGGACCTTTGATGACATAAGCTTCTTCTGCCCCTTGCCGCCGACCTCCTTCAGGATCATCTGGCGGCTGTATCGAACGATTTGGTCCTGGGTGAAGCCTAGGAAATCGGCGCCACCCGCCACCGCCGGGATCAACCTGACCTCGGCGCCCTCCCCAAGATTTGTGTCAAAGCCCCGCAGGTTCCTGATGTCCTTTCCGTTCACGAAGACGTTTATGAATCTCCTCACCTCACCGGTTTTGGCATCGAGGATTCGCTCCCCGAACTGCGGGCCGAACTTGTTTATCAGGGAGGTTATCAGTTCCTTCACGGTGTCCCCCGGAACGTCAACTTCCGCCGTGGTAACGCCCGTGGAGTCCTTGAACATCACCGAAAACTTCACGTTCACCCTCACCATTCATATCCCCTCCAGCCATTTTACACCAGGAGTTTGAAGACTTAATAGGAGCCGCTGGAAGTCATCAAGCGTAGAGTCGATCTTAAAAGGCTTGGTCAAGGACGGTGCTATGCTTTCCTGCGTCTTCAGCCCGTTCCCAGTTATGTAGAGTACGACCTGTTCGTCTTGGTCCACCTCGCCGTCATCCGCGAGCTGTTTCAGCGCAGCGACAACGGCGCCCCCGGCCGGCTCCGTGTATATCCCCTCGGTCTTGGCAAGGAGCTTTATCCCCTCGATGATTTTTTCGTCGCTGGGTGCCCTCCCCGTCCCGCCGGTCGACCTAACGGCTTGGATCGCGTAGTAACCGTCGGCTGGACCCCCTATGGCCAGCGACTTGCATATCGTGTCGGGCCTCTCAACGGGCTTTATCTCAGTTTTGTCCTCCCGGATGGCATTAACGACCGGCGAGCACCCCTCGGCCTGGGCAGCGGAAATACGCGTGCTCCAGCCATCGATGAGTCCTACCTCCTCGAGTTCCTTGAATCCGCGAAGGGATGCGTGGAGCAGGGCCCCAGAGCCGACCGGGACGATTATGTGTTCGGGGGCACGCCAACCGAGCTGCTCGCATATCTCGAACGCCAGCGTCTTCGAGCCCTCCACGTAGTATGGCCGAACGTTTATGTTCGCGAAGGCGATGTTGCTCGTGAGGGCTATCTCGGTGGCGAGCCGATTGACTTGGTCGTATGTGCCGTTTACCTCTATTAGATGTGCACCGTAGGAGAGGGTCTGCGCTACCTTCGAGACCTCTAGGCCTTCAGGTATGAAGATGAATGAGGGTAGCCGGGCCTTTGCTGCGTGCGCGGCTATCGCCCCGGAAAGGTTGCCCGTGGAGGCGGCGCCAACCGCGGGGGAGTTGAACTCGATCGCCTTGGAAACCGCGACGCTTGATGGGCGGTCCTTGAAGGAAAAGGTAGGATTGACCGAGTCGTTTTTCAAATAGACCTCCTTCAGACCAAGCGAGCTGGCCAGGTTGTCGGCTCTGAGAAGAGGGGTGAACCCGGCGCCTATATCCACGACGGAGTCCTGCCGGTCGACTGGTAACAGCTCGCGGTATCTCCAGAGAGTTGGTGGACCTCGGCCGATGGATTCTCTCGAAATTACCTCCGATATGGAGTCGTAGTCGTACGCTATGTCGAGTGGGCCGAAGCACAGGCTACACGCATGGACGAGCTTCTTCGGGTACGTCTCGCCGCATTCCCTACACCTCAGGCCTTTCACGTTGCTCATTTTATTACACCCACTCATTTTGTAGTTATTAATCTATAGTTATATTTTAAAAGACTTTTCATTACTAGCAGTTATATAAGAAAATGGTTGAACTCATGACATAGCTATGTCGCCACATGATACAGCTGTGTCATCATCGAATGAAGTGTTCAGCCCCGCCAGAATTTGATCTCCCCGCCGTACTCCACTATCCTGCGCCTGATATGGAAGTTCTTGAACTTCGTCCACATGCGCGGGTCGGTATCATCGAGGATTTTCCTGGCCTTTATCCCGCGTTCAAGCGTGGGGCGGCAGCGCATGCCGTGCGGCAGGTACCCCATGGATCCCAGGTAGAACTCGTCCTTGACGCTCTCGCCCATCTCCGACAGCCTGAGCTCTTCGAGGGACAGACGCCTGCATATCTCCTCCTTGTCATTTTCCTGGTAATTCCGGATGCAGCACTCTGGTATCGCGAACCATCGGCCGCGCGAGATAGAGTCCGTGCCACGTTTTGCGATGTCCTCATTCGAGCGTGCAACGACGTAGGTTCCATCCATCCATTCATAAAATAGCCCCATGTCCTCGATGAGACGCTCCAGCTTCTCATCCCGTTTCTTTCGCTTGATCTCGGACCCGGTCTTGAGCCCATTCGCAGTCATGAGCAGGTCGACCGCGGTCGTCGGCGGCTGTTCAAGGAGGCGCTCGGCGAGTTCCTTGGACATTCTAAACACCTTTCAAACACAACTTCCTGTGGAAGGTATTTAATGAATAAGGCAGTATAGCTTTTGAATTGTGGGAGGGCCTGCTGATGGTCCAGATAGACGTAAGCAAATATAAAAATCTCCGACGGCCGGTCGATGAAAGTTGGATAAACGTGCACCCGATTCAGAGGGGCGGCATACTGCCACCCGAGTCACGCGAGGCGCTACTTTCGTTCGCGGACGGATACAGCACCTGCGACGCCTGCATCGAGGGCCGCATCGACTCGGTCAAGTCCCCACCCGTTTCATCGCTGAAGGGTGACATCGCAAAGTTCCTCAACATGGACGAGGTCCGATTCACACCGGGCGCGAGGGGGGCAAAGCAGGCCGTGCTTAGGGCCATCGCCAGGCCGGGCGACACCTTAGTTTTGGACTCGCTTGCCCACTACACATCCTACATCGCCGCTGAGGTAAACGACATCAAGGTGGCCGAGGTCCCGCACGGCGGCTACCCTGAGTTCAAGGTCAACGTCGACGACTACGCGGCGAAGATCGAGGAAGTGAAGCGGCAGACGGGGGAGCTACCCGCGGCCGTCCTCCTCACTCACGTGGACTATCGATATGGAAACTTATCGGATGCAGCGAAGGTCGGGAAGATAGCTAAGGACTACGGCGTGCCGTACATACTGAACGCCGCCTACACCGCCGGGGTGATGCCGGTCGATGGTAAAAAGGTCGGCGCGGATTTCCTGATATGCAGCGGCCACAAGTCGTGGGCCGCAAGCGGTCCCATCGGGATATTGGCCACGACCTACGAGTTTTCGGGGAAGGTCTTCAAGACATCGACGATCAAGGGTCCCTGGTCCGGCCGAGCATTCCTCAAGAAGGACGTTTTCCTGTACGGCTGCCCCCCAGTTTACGGCGCCCCGATAGCCACCCTCATGGCGAGCTTCCCCCACGTGGTCGCTCGCGTCAAGCGCTGGGACCAGGAGGTGGAGAACGTCAGGTGGTTCGTAAAGGAGTTCGAGCGCATAAAGGATTTCTACCAGCTGGGGGAGCGCCCGCGACAGCACACGCTCGTGACATTCGAGATCCCGTCCTTCCACAAGATATCGAAAAAGCACCCCCGCAGGGGTTTCTTCCTGTATGAGGAGCTGAAGCGCAGGAAGATCTCAGGCATTCAGATGGGCATGACGAAGATAATAAAGCTCAACACGTACGGCCTCAAGAGGGAACATATACAGAGGGTCTTGGACGCATTTTACGAAATCGCAAAGGCCCACGACATCCCGGTGGAATAAATGGTGAGATACGAGGACTTATCGGATAGGTTCAGGAAGTTCTTCGGGCTGCCCTCCAGTCCGGTTGCCATGAAGATTTCCGACAAACAGCTCGACGGCGAGGGGCCCAAGCAACCATCGCTCTTTTGCGAGTTCGTCCGCAGGGCGGCTGTAGATCGTGAGGCTGTCACGATAAGCGAGAACGACCTTCAGAACTTCGCGGCCAGGGTGATACTGGGCTTCATGGAGGCCAAGTACATCGATATCTACCCTAGAATCAAGCCGGCGGCAACGAAGTCGATTGTAGTTGCACCCCTGGAGATGATGAGCCAGGACCCGGATGTCGTGATAGTCCTGATGAACCCCGCTCGCATGATGGAGGTGATGCAGGTTCTCTTCCGCGCTACGCGCAAGCGCCTCGAGGCCAGCATGACATGCGAGTCATCGGCACTGGCCGGGGAGGCTACTGCCATCCCCTATATGGAAAAAAAGCCGAACCTAACCCTGCTCTGCGGGGGCGCTAGGATGATAGCAGGCTACGAGGAGGACGAGCTTGCGATGGGCATGCCATTTGAGGCATTCGTCAAGCTCACCGAGTCGCTGACCGAGCCCACACTAGCTACCGCGCTGTGTGGATGCCTGATGGACGATATATCTAAGCACCTGAAGGAGGCTTTTATCGCGGTTGGGTTTGATAAGAGCACGGACCACTTCTACGGGGAAGTCCTGGGAAAGGTGTTCAGGGCCTACCTCAGTAAGGACGAGCAGGGGCTCATAACCGTCGCAACTTTCCATTATCCCCTTAAGTTTAAGTCGGGCGAGGAAGCCCAGAGGGCGATTAATCCCGCGAAGGCATTGCTGGCAGGGCTTGGCGGGGAGGTCACCGTTTCACAACGCGAGAACTGGCTG
The DNA here is from genome assembly GCA_964446015.1 of Hadarchaeota archaeon (SeqCode). GTDB lineage: Archaea > Hadarchaeota > Hadarchaeia > Hadarchaeales > Hadarchaeaceae > Hadarchaeum. The sequence goes on along the minus strand of CAYUMT010000004.1, from coordinate 32,842 downwards.
GACCTAATTTTAACGGTCAAGTTCCCAGATGGGCTGGAAAAGCTAGCACTCGATGTGGAAAATTTTAAGGGGACAATAAATAAGATTTTGAGCGCCTTTGCATCCACAATCGATAGAGTTGCACCCGCTTAGTTTGCGGGTAAAATCCCCATAGCTAGCTCTTTTTGATGAGGATCTTCCAGGTTGTATCATTGACATTGTAAACGTCAAGCACTTTATGTCCGAGCTCTTGGGCAGTAGCCGGTACCGTCTCGCACGATGTCGCGTTATCGAGCGTAAACTCCATTACGTTCCTAGGGGACATTGCATCAAGGGCCCTGCGAGCGAATAGTTCCGGATAGGGGCAGGTGAATCCCTGGAACTCGGGTGGTACCTGCCCTTCTCGATCGGCTTAAGGCTAATCCTGGGCTGCAATATCTCACCTCATTTTATCAATATCAACTTAATCTTCTCCAGGCCGTTGATGCGGCAGAACTCGAAGTTCTTGAAACCCTCAGCCACACTTCCGTTTTTTTTGCTATTATTCGAACTCGACTGAGCGACGTATTTAAATTCTTTTCAGAGATACCTAAGACCATGGGCATTAAAGAAGAGATGACCAGGAAATTGGTCAAGATAGACGGGGAGAGAAAGGTAATAGACGCATGTAAACTCATGGGTAGAAAGCGCATTGGCAGCGTCATCGTCACGCAGAAGAATAAACCATATGGAATATTCACGGAGCGAGATTTGCTTTCAAAGGTATTGGCAAAAGGGTTGGACATGAAGAAAGTCAAAGTTAAGAATTACGCTTCGCGCCCCCTGATAACAGTTGACGGGGATAGATTATGCCATAACATTAACGAATGTGCGAGGGTAATGGCTCAAATGAAGATAAGGCGCCTTCTCGTGACCTCAAAGGGAAAGTTAATAGGTATATTCACGGCATCGGATTTGGCCCGCACGATATCTAAATCCCCACTGGGGCCAAAAAGACGAGGTAAATAGATGGAGAAGTGTTCCTGCTGCGGGATAGAGCTCCCAGACAAATATTTTGGGAAAAAATGGCGCAAGTGTAGGTACTGTAATGCACCGATGTGTTTCAACTGCACCCGTTA
>CAYUMT010000004.1:18947-31645 GCA_964446015.1 Hadarchaeota archaeon (SeqCode) | reverse complement strand
TCAACTTTCTCCTGGTTTTTCCCGGCCGCCTCTCTAAAATTGGCGAATAACTTGACGGTGATCATTGCATTTCCCCGCCATAAGTTGAGCTTATCCCTATAAGAAAGTTGAAAGCCCCGTGCCATATTTTTGGTATCGTTCGGATATCGTGGAAAGTTCCCGTGATTCCGGTGGCAGCTTAATTAACTCAGGCAGCTTGCCCCAGGCCCCCATGTGATTTCCCCTCAAGATTAAGCAGCCCCTGACTTCCGGTATTTGTTTTGCCCGCTCCAGTCCCCTTTCGACCGACTTTTCCACGTCAGCTCCATACACCGCGTTGGCTATGGAGGTGGCCGCCGCGTCGGCTACGGACGCCTCCTTCGCGATGGCTACGGCGGCATCGGCCCACCCGAAGCTAATCGAATGTCCAACGGTACCAGAACTGGTGCAGATTCCTAAGGGCAATTCTTTTCCGCTGACTTGCAGCCCTATTTTTCCAGAGCCATCAGCGCCGCCGGCGAAGATGCCGACCCTGAAATCTCGGTTACCTGCTATCGCGATGTCGCCCCCATTTTCGACCATCACATTTTCAGCGCCGGCCTCCCTTCCCGCCTCAACACAAACCTGGGAGATCGCCCCCGCGACGGCAGCGAAGGGCCCAACCTCCGCAAGTTCTCCGGCCCTGAGCATGAGGTCTATGATGCGTGGGTGTTCTCCTCTTAGCTTCAGTGGTTCGAGCGCCCAGCGGAACTCAGGATATTCAACGATGAAATGCTCGATTTCGCGCCTGGCCTGTTCGCTTGCTTTGATTATGGCGTCTATCGCCGCTTCCCTGTCGCACTTGATGCGGAGGTTGGTCTCCTTTTGCGACCAACTCCGTACGTGCATTGGGACCACCTAGAACTTTGACAGTTTGAGCGCTCGCACGGGGCAGGATGGCACGCAGAGTTCGCAATAGACGCACTTGCTCTCATCGAGTTCTACAGTTTTATCCTCGGTGTGATGCAGTGCCTCGCTTGGACAGAGTGAAAGGCATGCGCCGCAATCCAAGCAACTTTCACGATCGAGCTGAATCGCGTGTTTGACCTCTTTTACCTGAACTCCCTTTTGCTTGAAAAGTTCGATAAACCCGTCGACATCCTTGTCGGTCGCGTCTATCGAGAGCAGTATTTCACCGCCCCTCGCTCCAAACTCCGCGTAGAGGATGTTCGGCACCAATCCCGTCTCCTTTATCGCCAGGGCCAGTATCGGTTCCTTGACCTTCTCCGCGGAATAATTCAACAAAACTTTTTTCGTCATCTCGTTCGCCTCCCAAGTAGCTTCGTTATGTCGTCTGTGGTCAGGATACCCCTCAGTTCTCCCTTGGCGTTCACAACCGGGACGCCTGAGATCTTGTGCTTGTCCAGCTTTCTGGCTAAAACATCAACCGGCTCATCTTCAGTGGAGGTCACGACCCTTTGCGTCATTATCTCGGACAATTTCTTCTTTCCGGTACCAACTGCTACAGCTATGTCCCAGGAGGTTACAATTCCCACGAGCTTCTTCTCGTCGTCGATGACCGGCAGATGGTCAAAGTTCCGTTTCGAGAAGACCTTAGCTGCACTGGTGATTAAATCGCTGGGCCTTGCGGTCACTACTTCTCGCGTCATTAAATCTTTCACGAATGAAACGGGCGTCGCCTGTTTCATGGGCTTAAAAACCCGGTCCCTCGATAGCCGCTCAGCAGGCTCCGTAAGGAAGAACTTCTTTCCATCGATCCACTTCTTCAGTATGCCGGCGATTTCCCTCGCCTTCTTCTGGCTGCTTAGCGGGCTGACTGGTATTTTTTTACCCTTCAAGTCCACCTTACCGGATTTCAGTTCGGCGTAAGTTACCTCCCCGAGGATCGGACGGTCCCTTCTTGGAACCCCGTAGTCGGTCAGGTTTGTCTTTATCTCCTCGTCGCTGACTCCCGTAGTTTTCGCGACCCTTTCGTTAATTATCGGGATCGGAATTCCAAGTCCCACGTAGAGCGATGTCCCATACCTATCTATCGTCACGCCGCGTATGTAACGCGCGTCCATCTCCTTCAGATCCCCAATTGTCATAATAGTACCCAGGGCCTTAGTTGGGGCATGTTGCGTTCCCTCCCACGAGATGTAACCCTGTGTGCCTCCGAGAAAGATGCGGGTACCGATTCCTATGGTCTCATAATTTGGGTCCTTGTGAAGCGGGCTTAAAGACCCCGCCCCGGAGTAGGTCACGTTGCCGTAGTTTGGAAGTAGCGTCCCCATGTAGGTGTAGATGGTCTCGTTGCGCGAGTTGGTTGCCGCGACATATTTCTGGTATGCGTTACGAGGGTTGGAGAGCACCGCTTGATTCAGGTCGTATTTAGTGACCGTAGTCCTGAGCTCCGTGCGCGGGTAACAATCCGTTCCGTATGAGGTTGCTCTGACCTCTATCTCCTTTCCCTTGATCAGGTCCTCAATGACATGTCCGCCGCCGTATTCAAAGCCCTTGGTCTCACTGAGTTGAGTGGCCCCTATGTAGACATCCACGGCTGCGACCCCTGTGTAGGCCTCGACATCGTTTAGCCAGACGCGCTGCATTTTAATCGGCGGATCAGAGTGTCCAAAGTTCAGCCAGGCTCCTGAGCTACACATGGCCCCGAAGGTGCCTGTTGTAACCACATCTATTTCTTTCGCGGCCTCGATTGCGCCCTTGTCTTTGACGATCTCGACCATTTCCTCGGCTGTGACGACGACTGCATCGCCACGCTTTATTCGTTCGTTTATTTCCGATACAGACTTGTTTACCTCGGTTTCCGTCAATTTTATTCCCCCTAATTTAAGAAAACTTGGTAATTACTGGTATTTATATTTTTTGTTTTAATAATAACTGATAGGAATATAGAGAAAAATCCCCAATTACTCGCCTTTGAGCCCCTAAAAGTCGCGATCAAAGGCGACAGAATTAGATTGCTTTAATAGAGCATTAAATTTTTGGGTTCCCAGACAACCCTTTTACCCTCCTACCAAACCTTAAATGGGTCAACAAAAATAAAATGACGTGGGGACTGAGAATTTGGAAAAGAAAAATGTTGTAAAGGTCTACTCGACCCCGACTTGTCCATATTGCACGATGACGAAGAACTTCCTGCGCGAAAACGGGGTTAAGTTTGAAGACGTAGATGTATCAAGGGATAAATCAGCGGCAGTTGAAATGGTGGAGAAATCAGGTCAAATGGGCGTGCCCGTGTTGGACATCAACGGCGAGATGATAGTGGGCTTCAATCAAGATGCTATAAAAAAGGCGCTTAAGCTTTAGGGAAGAGCAGCCAATGCAATTTGCCAAAATTGGGTGTATATCCTAGGGTCAAGTTCAGTAAAGTTGCCAAAAAACGCTTGCCTAAATATTTTCGGTCTCGATAAATGCGGAAAGCTGGTTCAAACGCCAGCAAATTCTTTTTGAGTAGTATGCGCTTATTATAACATGGGGCGTTTCATCTCGGTATCGGGGTAATTGGATGTATGAGCTTATAATAATCGGCGCTGGGCCCGCTGGCATAACCGCCTCGATCTACGCGGCTAGGAAAAGTATGAAATTTTTAACGATAGCGAAGGACATCGGTGGACAGGCTGCGCTTAGCTCCGACATAGAGAATTACACCGGGTACCAGTATATCACGGGTTCTGAGCTGGCGAAAAAGTTCGAAGAACACGTGCGCGAGTTCAGTGCTGATGTAAAATATGAGGAAGTCGTGAAAGTCGAGAGTTCGGATGGGACCTTTAGGGTGATAACCGAGAAGGGTTCCTATGATTCAAAGTCCTTGATAGTTGCCACCGGCGCGAAGCCTAGGAGCTTAAATGTGCCCGGTGAGCGGGAGTTCAAGAACCGTGGCGTCACTTATTGCGCGACCTGTGATGCCCCTCTGTTCCCCGATAAGAGCGTGGCCGTCATCGGTGGAGGCAACTCGGGACTTGACGCGACCCTGCAGCTGGAGAGGATAGCGAAGAAGATCTACTTGATTGAAATTTCGCCAGCGCTCCGAGGGGATGTGGTCATGCATGAAAAAGTAGAAAAAAGCGATAAAGTAAAAGTTCTCGTTAAAACGAAGGTGCTTGAGATATTGGGCGACAAATTTGTTACCGGCATAGTTGTGGAGCAACAGGGCAAGCGAGTTACTCTTGAAGTGCAGGGAATTTTCATTGAGGTGGGCTATATCCCGAACTTGGACTTCATGGCCGGAATGGTTGGGCTTAACGACCGAGGCGAGATAACTGTCGACAACCACTGCCGGACCAGCGTCGATGGAATATTTGCAGCGGGCGACGTCACAGATGTGCCGCAAAAACAGATAATCGTGGCGGCAGGAGAAGGGGCTAAAGCGGCACTTAGTGCTTACGAATACTTACAGAAGCTGCGGGGTTAATAGCGAGAGTTTAATCGAGTTCTAAAAAATTGAGCCTTCAGCGTTTCACTTTTTTAAGCCATTTATCACGTAGAGGCTTGCAAGGTTCTTATCAGAAGTATCGAAAATTTCGGTGTCTTTAATCCCAAGGAAATATTCGGCGCTGACGGAGAAATATTTCGCTATGCAGTTTTCGATCTCCCTGAGGCTTGTGTGTCGGATTCTTCTAAAATAAGAACCCTCCCTTCGAACGCGTTTTTTGAAGTATCCCGACATCGGGTTGATAATCATGGCTACAAGCCGACCTTTTTGTTTCAACACCCGACACGCTTCTCTGATCGCATTCTTGTAATTAGGAAGGAATTCCAGAGTTGTTATGTAGGTTACGACATCGAAGGAGCGATCTTCAAATTCAAGTTTCTCCGCATCCCCGATGACAAAAATTTTATTTGAGTGCTTTGTCCTCGCTTCTTTTACCATTTCTTCCGAGCTATCCAAACCAACAACGTCAAAATCTTGAAGCTTTTTCTCTAGCCAGCCAACACCGCAACCGACGTTGAGAACTTTGTCTCCGGGTTTTAGTTCCACTCTAATGTATTCGGCTTCCCTTTCTGTTATCTTCCTTCCAAGTTCGCTTTTGCAAAAGTTTACGAATTTTTCAACATCGCTAGTCATCAAATCACCGAAAAATGGAGTGAAATAAAATTTGGTCTTCTTATCCGCCAGCCACTGGCGGGAATATCGCGACCACATCCCCATCTTTTAAGGGAGTCTCGACTCCGCGAAGTAGTCTTATGGGTTTCCCATTAACCATAATTGAGACATCGCTGCGGAGTTCTCGGGTCTTTTTGTGGTAGAGAAATTTTGACAGGTTATCCCCGTATCTTTTGACGAGCTCATCGATAAGGGAACCGACATCATTAACTCCTTCAACAAATTCCTGACCCTTCCCTGTTGCCTCACGGAAGTTGGCGAAGAACCTGACTGTAATTGGCATATGGACCCGATCGATATCTGTCGGGCCAATCCTTAAATCAACGCATGTTAGTCATGTTGCTTAAATAATTCATGCAAACAAGTTTTAATCCCATGGTGATAACAAAAATAGGGGTAAAATGAAGCAGCTTCACATAGCAGATGTCCATCGTTCACTTGGCGCTCAGATGGTCGAGTTCGTCGGCTGGGAGATGCCGCTGATTTATAGCAGCGTGGCTGAGGAACACCTCGCGGTGCGCGAGGCAGCCGGGTTATTTGATGTCAGCCATATGGGTGAGTTCAGCGTGAGGGGGCCGAGGGCCTTGGATTTTCTACAACGCGTGACATCCAACAACGTCTCTCGCCTTGTTCCCGGGGCGGGGCAGTACTCCACCGTGACGAACGAGCGAGGCGGGACTAAGGACGATATAATCGTCTACCGGCTGGGTGAAAATGATTTCATGGTCGTGTGCAACGCCGTTAACGTTGAGAAGCTGAACGGCTGGTTCGCCGAACAAAAGGGCTCAGGGGTTGAACTCAAGGATATCACCGAGACCACAACTATGTTTGCGATTCAGGGGCCAAAGGCACAGCCTATCCTTCAGTCGCTGACGAACTTCGATCTGACACAGATAAAGAGATTCAAGGCGGCTTACGTTGATGTCGCGGGAATAAGGGCGCTGGCGGCCAGAACCGGCTACACGGGTGAGGATGGTTTCGAGATATACTTGACGGATGAGCCAATGTCTAGCCCAGCGAGAGCCGAAAAGCTATGGAATGCCCTCCTCAAGGCAGGCGAGGGTCTCGGTATTAAACCGTGCGGGCTTGGAGCTCGCGACACTACACGTCTCGAGGCCGGCATGTGCCTTTATGGAAACGAGCTCACCGAGGAAATAAACCCGCTCGAGGCGAGGATCGGGTTCGTGGTAAAGTTTGACAAGGGAGATTTTATAGGTCGCGATTCCCTATTTGAACAAAAGGATTCCTTAAAAAAGGTCCGAGTTGGGCTGCGCATGCTTGAACAAGGTGTACCGAGGCAGGGTTACGGGATATTCCACGACAGTAAAAATGTTGGCTCGGTAACTTCCGGCACTTTTTCCCCGCTTTTGAAGGTAGGAATCGCGATGGGCTACGCCCCTCCTGAAATAAAGGAGGGCGAAAGGGTTTCAGTTGAAGTACATGGCAAGCAACGCTCGGCCGAAATAGTAAAACTTCCTTTTTACGATACAACTAAGTACGGGCATTCGAGGGGATAGGATGGTAAGGGTATTTGGTCACTTGGTCAAGCATGTTATTGAGCCGGGCTACTGCGTGGGGTGCGGCAGTTGCATCGCATCTTGCCCAGTTCAGTGTCTAGCGCGGGAAAATGAGGCTCCAGTTCTCAAAGGGGTTTGCATCAACTGCGGCATCTGTTACGGTATGTGTCCCCAGACAATAGATCCAAAAATCCTTCAATCGCAGGTGTTCGGGCAGGCGGCCGCTGACGACCTTTTGGGCACATATATAAAGGCACTATCCGTGGAGACTAAGGACCCCTCGATTAAGGCACGTTCGCAGGATGGTGGGGCCGTGATGACTTTATTAGGCGCACTTCTGGATAGTGGGTACGTTGACTCGGTCGTGGTAACCGGGTCTGGCGATTCCCCCTGGATCCCAGTTGCAAGGGTGGCGACAACTGTCGATGAGCTGATCAATTGCGCAGGGACCAAATACTCCACCGGACCGACTTCAATCGCGCTCCGCGACGCCGTTCGGTTATTCTACAGCAGAAAGGTGGCTCTTGTGGGCACTCCACCTCAGATAATCGCCACGAGGAGGATGGTATTATCGAGCCCGACGAACGCGCACCTTGCCGATGCGATAAAGCTGCGCATCGGCCTGTTCTGCGGAGGCGTTTTCAAATACGGGGAGTTCTTCGAGGGATTTATAGAAAAGAAGCTAAATATTCCGCTTTCTGAGGTTGCGAAGTTCGACATGAGGGGTGACAAGTTCCTAATTTATATCAAGAAAAAACCCATGCAGGAACTTCCGCTCAGCGAGGTGAAGGAACATTTCGACCTCCCGAGTAGGATTTCGCCGGACTTCACGGCCGAGTTCGCCGACATTTCCGTCGGCAGTGCTGGTTCGCCCGCGGGGCGCTCGTCCATTCTCCTAAGGACCAATGTTGGCGCGGAGGCACTCGACATTGTTAGTAAATCCGAAAGGTTGGACGTGGTCGATTTGGATAAAGTCCGGCCGGGCATCGAGGCCATAAGGCAGGATGCAGGGGATAAAAAAGCCGCAGTGCAAAAGGCTCTGGAAGACCTCCGCAAAAGGGGCAAATTGTTACCCATCTGGATGCAACAGCCGGGAGCGCCCTCGACAGAGCCAATTGAGCCGGTCACCGACATATGCCCAATTTGATATCGGCCTTTTGAGGGAGAAGTTCTTGGGCTGGATTAAATTTAAATCAAGTTTTTAGCGACCAGTTCGATTGATTTGATGGGATTTGGCCCTATCGGAGACCCAATCACTGTATTCGTGACCCCGATTTTCTTCAACTCCTCCACTTTTGAGACGAGCTTTTCTACCTTGCCGCAAACTGAGAACTCCTCTAGCATCTCCCTTGTTACAGCTTTTCGCGCCCTTTGGATATCTCCCGTCATAAGAAATCCCCTTACTTTTTCCACTTCATACTCTCGGATATCCTGATGGGCAAGAGATTCTTCAGGTGCCGAAGAAGCCAGGAAAGCAACCACGCCGCGTGCGGCCTCCAGGGCTTTTTCCTCATTATTGTCAACAGAAACGGCCATGTACGCCACAATGTCGAATTTATCCTTGGAACGCTTGCTGTTCTTCAGCCCCTCCCGCACGTAGCTTACGCACTCCTTGATATCGGCTGGATGGGATGCATTTATCAGTGCCCCATCGGCTACCTCGCCTGCGAGCTGGAGCATCCTTTGCCTACGCCCGCCCACGTAGATTGGGACTTTATTCGCTGGTTTGAACCTGAGCTTGGCTCCATGGCAAGTGAGGCTCTCTCCCATAAATTCCACCTTTTCCCCCTTGAGCAGTTTTCTGATTATGTAAACGGCCTCCCGAACCGTAGTCAAGGGCTTAAACTGCTTTATGCCCACCGTTTCAAGGAAAACCGGGTCGCCGGATGACAGCCCCAGTATTGCGCGGCCCCTCGATAGTTCGTTGAGGGTGGCGATGGCTGCGGCGGTCACAGTGGGATGAACCAAGTAAGGGTTCGTGACGCCCGGTCCCAGCTGAACCCTTTGAGTTTCAGTGGCGAGCTGAGCAAGAACCGAATGAACGTAACGGTTGTGATAGTGGTCGCATATCCATATCTGCTGAAACCCAAGTTGCTCCGCCCGTCTGGCCAACGCCGCCATGGTTGTCAATCTCAGATAGGGTACGAACTCTACGCCGAATCTCACATCTATCCCCGTTTGATTTAAGATGGGCGTGTTAAATATCCACTGTGCTAAAATGCAGTTGATTGCGCTGAAGGGTCTGCCGATAGTCAGGCGCGGCGATAATCTGGGAGAGTTGATAGTTCAATCGGCTGAGAAGCAGCGCTTAATGATTGATAACGGTGACGTAATTGCAGTCACACAAAGTGCGGTGTCAAAGGCTGAAGGGAACGTGGTCGAACTACGCGGGGTCAAACCTAGCAGGAGAGCGGAGATCATAGCGGCGATGGTGGGCAAGGATCCTAGCTTGGTTGAGGTGATTCTACAGCAGTCCAGTGAGATAGTCCGCCTCGCTCACGTGATAGTATCTAGGACGAAACACGGCTTTGTCTGCGCGAACGCGGGGGTGGATCTCTCAAACGTTGAGGATGGTTACGTCACGATCCTTCCTGATGATTCGGACTTGAGCGCGGAAAGGATAAGGGAGACTATAAAGGGCAAGCTGGGGGTTGAGGTAGCGGTGCTCGTGACGGATACTCAGGGGCGCCCGTTCAGAGAGGGTTGCGTGGGGACCGCAATTGGAGTTGCCGGGATGAAGCCGCTCCTCGACTTGCGGGGCAGGCGCGATCTCTACGGGAGGGAGCTTAGGGTGACGATAACATCTCAGGCCGATGCCATAGCAGCCGCAGCTGTGGCAGTAATGGGTGAGTCGGATGAGGGGAACCCCGTTGTCTTGGTCAAGGGGGCGGTTTACGAAAAAGGTGAAGGCAGCGCGCTTGAGCTTGTGAGGCCTAAAGATCAAGACCTGTTCAGGTGAATACTTGCTAACTGTTCTATCCGGCGGCACTGGGACGCCCAAACTTCTGCAGGGGTTGGTGCAGTTGAGGGGCCAAGCTGAGTTCTCGATAATCGTGAATACTGCTGAGGATGTCGAGATATCAGGCCTGTACGTTTCCCCAGATTTGGATACCGTTACATACACGCTGGCAGGAATGGTGAACGAGGAAACCTGGTACGGTATCCGCGGTGACACATTCGAATGTCACGAAAAGCTCAGGCGCGAGGGAAAGCCGGAATTGCTTAGAATAGGTGACCGCGACCGGGAAGTGAAACAGCGGCGTACTGAACTCTTAAAGAGGGGAAAGAAACTATCCGAAATTACTCGGGAGCTCTGCAACAGTTTTGGCGTCGTTGCAGGCATCATGCCCATGTCTGATGATCGCGTGCAGACCCAGATTTACACCGATGCCGGCCCGATGCGGTTCCATGAATATTGGGTGGCCAGACGCGCGCGCGATCGAGTTACAGGCGTGACATTCGAGGGGATTGAAGACGCCAAGCCCGGGCCTGGTGTAATTGAGGCCATGGATGGCAGTGAAGCGATAATAATCGGGCCGAGCAATCCGGTGACTAGCATCGGACCAATATTGAGTATCAAGGAGATCAGGAAAGCACTTGTTCGGTCAAAAGAGAAGGTTTATGCTTTGAGCCCAATTGTGGGAAATTCGCCCGTGAGCGGCCCGGCTGGTGCCCTTATGCATGGGCTGGGATATGAGGTGAGCCCGCTAGGCGTGGCACAGATTTACACGGATTTTATCGGGACGTTGATAATCGATAAAAGGGATGAAGGGTTTATCAAAGAAATCGATCAACTTGGCATCAAAATTTTTTCCACTGACTTGATCATGCCTGACATGAAATCAAGGATAAGGCTTGCCGAGAGTGTTTTGGAGCTTTTAAGAATCCCAAAGTAACTCGTTTGATTGAACTATATCAGCTCGTAGGTTGTCGTTCGCTGGCGAGGTACGCGCCCAATTTCCAAGATCAACCGCTCTAGTTGTTCCGGATACGCTGCCTGTAGCTTACCCCCGGCGGCCCGCGTTATGTTCTCCTCAAGTAGCGTGCCGCCGAGGTCATTTGCGCCGGCCTTAAGCATTAACTGCGCGTTTTTATGTCCGAGCTTAACCCACGAGGTTTGAACGTTGTCGATGTAGCCGGCTAGCATCAGCCTGGATACGGCGTGGACGCGTAGGCTATCGTTCGGGCCCGACTGGTATTTGACCGTGCAGCTTGCTTGAAGCTGCGTGTTTCCCGGGATGAAGGCCAGCGGGACGAGTTCCGTAAAGCCGTGAGTTTCGCGCTGGATATCCCTGATTATTGCCAAGTGATGGGTCCGTTCGCGTGGCGTCTCAACGTGCCCGTAAAGCATAGTCGCGGTCGTTGGCAGACCCAAGCGGTGACAAATTTTGATGATTTCCACCCACCGGCCTGTCGTTATCTTTTGAGGGCAGATGATGGACCTAACACGATCGACGAGGATTTCCGCGGCAGTACCGGGCACTGAGTTCAGCCCGGTGTCGCGGAGGGCTTTAACCACCTCCTCCACCTTTACCCCATCGAGGCTCGCGATATGATCCATCTCAGCGGGGGAGAATGCGTGAATATGTAAATTTTTGCCGATTTTTTTGATAGTCCTCAAGATCTCGAGGTAATTTTCTAAACCGAATTCGGGGCGCAGTCCTCCCTGCACGCAGACCTCGGTCGCGCCAAATGCGAGCGCTTCCCTAACTTTGGTCTCAATCTCACCTCGCGTCAGCAAATATGCATCTGGGTCGCCGAGCGAGCGGCGAAACGCGCAGAACCTGCAGCTTCCAGCACAGACGTTGGTGAAGTTAATGTTCCTGTTTTTCACGTAGGTAACTATTTCTCCGACCCTACGGCGTCTAACCTCATCCGCCACTCGAATCAGTGCATTCAGACACTCCCCCTCGGCATGGAAGAGAAGCTCACCATCGTTGGCGCTTAATTCTTCACCATTTAGGGCGCGCTGAAGTACATCCTCAAAATCAGCCTCAATTAGCGCGGTACCCTTCCTCGTCGGCAAGCTCGATGACAACTTCCTTCACCTCCTTTGACATGAACCTCTCATCCTTCGCATAACGCGGGTAGATCGGCAATCGCTCACGAGGCCTGAACCCCGCGCGCTCGATGGCCGCCCGCAACTCCGAGGTACCGGGCCTGGGTCGCTCGGGGTTTATGAAATCGGGCGTCAATGGAGATATACCGCCGAAATCATTCACACCGGCTGCGATTACGGACGCGACCGATTTTTCAAAATTAAACCGCTCACTTTTTGAAGGTCCCCCGTTGTGGTTAAGCAGATTTGGCGGTGCCTGGATGTTTATATCTGGCATTATCGAACGTGCGAGAGAGATAACAGCAAGGAATTCTGACTCGCTAGGCCCGGAACAGCTTCCCATTGGCGTGCCCTGCTTGGGTTCAAATGGCTGGATTATAATTTCTTGAACGTGTCCGTAACGCGCGTTGATTTCCTGGAGAACCATCAATGAGTTGATCCGGTCCTCCAATGTCTCACCTATCCCGATCAATAACCCTGTTGTGAAAGGTATTAGGAGCTGGCCAGCGTTCTCAATCACCTCTAAGCGCAGCTTTGGGTCCTTTCCCGGACTTAGGGCGTGCGCAGGAAGATCGGCGATGTTTTCCAACATAAGTCCCATGCTTGCGTTGTAACGGCGCAGGCGATTTAGCTCCCGGCGGCTCAGCAAACCAGCGTTCGTGTGCGGGAGCAATCCGACTTCCAAAATTTGTCTGCATAGGTCCTCGAGGTAATCGACCGAGCTTTCGTATCCAAGTCTATCGAGCTCTTTCTTGGCCTCATCGTGAACTTCGGGGCGTTCGCCGAGAGTGAGCAGGGCCTCAGAGCAGCCCGCAGACTTGGCCAGTCTCGCCATGCCGATGACTTTTTCCGGGGGCATGAACCACGCACCGTCGTCAGGGTCACGCCTAAAGTAACAGTATGAGCATCGGTTCCGACACATATTGGTGATAGGCAGGAAGACATTGACGGAGTAATTGACTTCTCTTATTGGCCGCAAGTCTAACCACCACAAACAAAAAATAAAGCGGCCATAGCATAAATGTGCTTGGTATTCATG
>CAYUMT010000004.1:0-18847 GCA_964446015.1 Hadarchaeota archaeon (SeqCode) | reverse complement strand
GGGTGGTCTGAAAATGGAACAGACAAAATTCTTGTTAGACGAAAGCGAGTTGCCCAAGGCTTGGTACAACATACAGGCGGACCTGCCAACGCCGCTTGACCCGCCGCTGAATCCGGCGACAAAGGAACCATTAGGTCCTGAGGCTTTTGCCAGAATTTTCCCCATGGAGCTGATAAAACAGGAGTTCAGCCGTAAGCGTTCCATAAAAATACCTGAGGAAGTTCGCGAAGTCTATCGGACGTGGCGCCCTACGCCCCTCTATCGAGCGAGAAGGCTGGAAAAGGCTTTGAAGACTCCGGCCAGAATTTATTACAAATGGGAAGGAGTCAGTCCTCCTGGTAGCCACAAACCAAACACTGCCGTGGCCCAAGCATATTACAACATGAAGGAAGGGGTGCAAAGGATAGCCACGGAGACCGGCGCAGGCCAGTGGGGCAGCGCATTAGCATTTGCCACCATGCTGTTCGGCATTAAATGTACCGTCTACATGGTGAAGGCAAGCTATGAACAGAAGCCCTATCGCCGCATCATGATGGAGACTTGGGGTGCAGAATGCTTCCCGAGTCCGAGCGATCGGACGGAGTTCGGTAGGAAGCTTTTAAAGGAGGATCCTAATTGTACGGGCAGCCTTGGGATAGCAATATCCGAGGCGGTTGAGGATACTGTTACCCACGATGATACAAAATACTCGCTTGGAAGCGTGCTCAATTATGTATGTCTCCATCAAACCGTTGTCGGATTGGAGGCAAAGCGTCAATTAGAACTTGCCGGGGACTATCCTGACGTAATTTTTGGTTGCGTTGGAGGTGGTAGCAATTTCTCTGGACTACTGTTCCCATTCCTCGCAGATAAAATAAAGGGCAAGAAGCCGGGACTTAGAGCTATTTCATGTGAGCCGAAGGCTTGCCCGACCTTGACCAAAGGCCCTTTCATGTATGACCATGGAGACACGGCCAAAATGATTCCCTTAGTTAAAATGTACACTCTCGGCCATTCCTTCGTCCCGCCTCCAATACACGCTGGCGGCTTGAGATATCACGGGGACGCTCCGCTGCTTAGCAAGCTCACTCATGATGAGTTCATTGAAGCCCTGGCCTATCATCAGATAGAAGTTTTCAAGGCGGCAGAGCTCTTCGCAAAAACCGAGGGTTTTGTGATAGCTCCCGAGACCGCGCATGCCGTGAAAGCGACAATCGATGAGGCCTTGAGATGCAAAGAAAAAGGTGAGGAAAAGGTTATTCTCTTCAACAACAGCGGCCACGGTCATTTCGACCTCTCAGCCTACGACGATTACCTGCACGGGAAGCTTGTCGACTACGAGTACCCTGAAGAATTGGTCAAGGAAGCTATAGCAAAGGTGCCAAAGGTTTGAAATAAAATTAGACGTTTACTATAGCTTTGTCTTAGCGGGCACCGGTCGGCCAATGTCTTGGATTTCTGAAGCAGACAATGAGATAAAATTTATGATTTCCGGGTGCCTCAGGCCGCCCATCATCCTATCATCGATTTTCTCAGACGATGTCGTGACATCATCGGCGATAGATACTTGGCATCGGTCAATAAAAATTTTTGTGATAAACTTACATTGAATTGCATCAAACACCTTCGTCGGCGTAATTTCTAAATTAATCACCAAAAAGGGCATTTATTATTATCTCGGGCTTGAACTCAATGAGGTCGTCGTAGTTTTGCCCGGTCCCTATAAAGAGTATAGGCTTGCCTGTGACCTGCGTTATCGAGAGGGCCGCGCCTCCACGGGCGTCCGCATCCATCTTGCAAAGTATTGAGCCAGTGATCCCGACGGCTTGGTCGAAGGTTCGCGCCTGCTCAACGGCGTCGTTGCCAGTCAAGGCGTCCCCCACGAAGATTACGGCGTCCGGCTTGGTCACCCGCACTATCTTGCGCATCTCGTCCATTAGGTTTACATCGGTCTGCATTCGCCCCGCCGTGTCCACCAACACCACGTCCATTCTCTTGGCTCTTGCATGGGATATCGCATCGAACGCAACTGCTGCTGAGTCTGATCCACGCTTCTGCTTCACGATTTCCACTCCCAACCGCTCCGCATGTATCTCGAGTTGTTCTATGCCAGCTGCGCGGAAAGTATCGGCCGCCGCAAGCACGACCCTGTAGTTGTGATTCATCAGGTATTTTGTCAGTTTGGCGATGCTCGTGGTCTTGCCGTGGCCATTGATGCCCACAAAGACTATGACCGCAGGTTCACCTCCCGCACGCTTTTCGTCAATTATTTTCAGGAGGTCAACCTTTCGCTCACTCTTAAGTGCCTCTTTTATGGCGTCCTGCAGGACCTCATCTGCAATCTTCTTTACGTCCGTCCTCATGCCTATTTTCTTCCCAATCAACCCCGTCCTAACTCGCTCGATTATCTGGTCAGTGACTGGGACAGCAACGTCGCTCTCCAACATGGCCACCTGGAGGTCCCAAACTATGTCATCGATGTCCTTCGCGGTAAGCTCCTTGCCGGTTATGCGCTTTACCGCCCTAATGAGGCCCTTCCTTGGTTTCTCGGATGGAAGGGTCAGGCCAGTTCTCGGCTTTTCTCCGACCGGCTTTTGGGCCCCCTTTTCACGCATGGGTTTTTCTTTTCCTGCTTCCGGCAAAGGCTCCGGTTTAGCCTCAGGAAGGGTCTCGGGTGGAGGTTCTGGTTTGGCCTCGAGCCGGGTTTCAGGTAATTCCCCGGGTTTGGTTTCAGGGATTTCCGGTGGTTCCTCAGGGGTAGGTTCAGGCACAACTTTAGTTATTCGATCTCTGACCTGTTTCAGCTTTTGCTTCAGCTTATCAAACATCGGCAAATGCCCCTACTTCTTGGGCGCCTCTCTGGCCTTTTCAAGTATGCTCTCGGCTTCAGGTCTGAGCGCCTCGATGCGCTCTTCAAGCTTGTTCAGCTCATCCCGCGTTAGCCCTATGGCATTCTCGACCTCGGCTGCCCTAGCTTCCAAATCTCTTACAGCATCGTCAGAGCTTCTTTCAGCCACGACCTCTGCGCCAAGCCCTGTGAGGATTTTGCCGACCAATGAGAGTTTTGCCGTGATAAAGGAATCAGACCCAATCGGCACCAAGATTTCCGTATCGGGTTTTAGATCCTTAATGACCTTGATCGCGCCTACGGTCATCGATAGTTCAGTTAATGAAGATGCCATGGCCGAGATTTGCTGGCGCAGCACATCTACCGCGGTTTGGCATTCGTTTATCTCGGCCAAGACCTTCTGCAGTTTTTCCCTTCCACCAGTTTCCGGGTTTTTCATAAAGATTACCTCAAGCTAGCCAGAATTTTCGGGTCCGTTATCTCCTCGGGTTTAACTTCAGTAATCTCCTCTATATGTATTAAGTTCCTAACCAGTCTTTGCTTGCTCCCCATATCGGAGTAAATGCGTTCGAGAGCTTGTTCCTTGGAAAGCGCCACTAACTCGCGCGTGAATTTTTGTTTGAAGAGCCCTCGTTTGAACCAGCCCCTTATCATATACACCTGCAAATCATCACCTCATATGAATCCTAGGGCGCTCTCAATTCGGCCTAGCTCTGGACCGGTGGTGGTCATCCCGACGATTGCGCCGTTTGAGTTTGCCGTCATGCATAGCCCCACGAACTTTACCCCGCTGCATGCCGTCCCGACGTCCGCTGGAACCCCAAGCGTTTCCTCCACTAGCTTCACTTCCTCTCTCGATGCGTCCGGGTGTATCAGGGCCCCACGGTTAGTCGCCACGCCGACCGCGCCCACGTTTTTTATACCGGCGATTTTACCGCGCTTGACGGGGATTTCCATCCGCTCCCCCAATATTTTCAAGGTTTCGTCGGGGAGGTCAGGATTGGCTATGCCCCCATAATCGTTGGCTAGGATAATGTTCCCGAATGCCGTGTACTTACCAGGTATTGGCGCAACCTCGGTGGATGGTTTTTCGAGTTGCGTTCTCAATTCCACCTCGAACAATTCCGAACACACTAGCCCCTTCGAGTTACCCGCTGCAAGTATCCCGATCAATGTACTGCCCGTTATCTCGGCCCTCATTATCGGTACACATAGGGCATTCTCCGCATCCTTATCCTTGAAGTGAAGATTTGCAGGCAGCAGAGCAATTTTATCCGTACACAAAGCAAATGCCCCCAGATATGGATTTCTATTAAAGCCCATCCTGATTATAGCCATCCCCACACCTTGCTCATTCAGCGAGCGAGGCTGTCACCAGCCCATCGTCATCCTTCACGGCCTTCACCCTTATTTTTGTCGGAGGTTTCTTGATTCCACGGTCCCACAGCCTTTGATTTAGCCCGGAGTCCAGTTTTATTTCTCCCGATTTCATGTGTCTGGTCAGGAATTCCCGGACTATCTTTGCGGCGCGGCGGGTGCGCCGGTTTCTGGCCGTGTTTTTGGAGTCCCTTAAAGGTATGATAAATATTTTTTCTTCAGGCATGGGATCACTTATGGTTTGACTCTCTGTCTGCGCCAGCTCCTGTGCTTGACATTGGCGCGGACTTTACCCTTGGTTTTTGTCATGACCCACAGTGGGGCCCTTCGGGTAAGTTTTGCTGCCCTGCCGAGCCTTCTTTTTAGAGGAGATGGCTTGTTTTTGGCCATGTCAGACCCTCCTTATACTGATTTCCCGTTTACGCGACTGGAGCTTTTTGAGGATCTCCTTGAGCATTTGGTCGGTTATTTTTCCCCTGAGCCTACCGGCCTGGGCCAACTGAATCAGCTGAATCTCGAGCTGCTCAGCAAATCCCGGCTTAGCGGCACGGATGTTGGCCAGCCTGCTCCTGGCCTCGGGGGTCAAAATTTGCATTATGGCGGCCCGCTTTTGGATCTCGAACTTTCTCCTCTCTTCAGCTTGGCGTTGTTGCTCCTGGTACTGGGACTGCAACTCCACCATCTTTTGCCTTCGTAGCGCCTCTATCTCTTCATCCTCTTCCATAATATCAACTCTGCGTTTCGCTCTTTATCTGTTGGGCTATGCGCTCGATCATGGCTATACCCTTTGGGGTTAGCTTTCTTCCCCTGCGCTCCAACTTGCTGACCAATCCTGCACTCTCCAGCTGCTGTAGTGCGACGCGGATTATCTTGCCACCCCCCCTGCTGAAGTGATCTGGGGCTTGACCCCTATTTTTTCTCCCGCCGTAGAAGGTGCGGAGCCTCGATATTCCCACGGGGCTGCCTATATAGATCCTCCTCATGATGGACGCCGCGCGAGTATGCCACCAGTCGAATAGTTGAGGCGGTCTTTCCTTGTGTGCACCCGTTTTCACGAAATGGCTCCAACTTGGTGGCGTGAGCTCCTTTAGCTTTTTCAGCTCATCGCTGAGCCTCTTGATTAGGACAGCCGCCGGAACTTCTTGGACTATCATCTTTATACCAGCCTCATTTTTACAATCCTCTTTTCTCTGGTCGCTGGCGGTATTAACGTTTTTCCCAAGGTCTTAGGGAGGCTAGTGAAAGCGAAAAATCGTGGGCCGCCCCATGTTTGAGTCAAGCCGAAATTACCCGTCAAGGGGCCCAAGGAAAGTCTGCGGCGCTGAATTGCAACTATTTTTATCCCCTGCCAAATAAGAAAATCTTGGTGATCTGATGGAGATATTCGTTGACACGGCTAAGTTAAACGAGATAAGGGAATCCATTTCTTGGGGTATAGTCGATGGCGTAACAACCAACCCCAGTTTGATCAGAAAGGCGGTTGAAGAGGAGAGGAGAATGGGTAAGAAATTGGATCTAGGGTCCTACGTCAAGAAAATATGTAAAGTTGCTGGCAGAAAAAGGCCCGTGAGTTTAGAAGTTTTAAGCGGCAATGCAGGCGAGATGGTTGAGGAGGCTAAAGCCCTATACAGAAAATTTAATCCAATAGCTAGAAACGTACTCATCAAAATACCGATCAACACCTGCACCGGGCATTCGGATACCGATTACGAGGGCTTGAAGGCTATAAATGAATTGAGCGGGGCGAAGATCCCCGTTAATGTCACTCTGGTGATGACGCCTGAACAGGCTCTTTTAGCGGCGAAGGCTGGAGCAGCTTACGTAAGCCCATTTGCCGGGAGGGTGGACGACTATATCCGAAAAAATCTAGGCGTTGATTTCAAAAAGAGCGATTATTTCGATTTTGAGCTCCTGGGGAAAATTTCTAAGGCCAAGCTCGCGGAGTACTTGGAAAACTCGGCTTCAAAGGAGTTCCGCTCGCTATATTCGGACGAAAATATAAGAAGGCGGCTCGACTTTGGGGGAAATAATGGGATAACCAGCGGGGTCGACCTGGTTAGAAAAATCGTCGACATCTTCGGAAAGTATGGGATCAAGACAAAGGTGATTGCAGCCAGCATAAGGAATTCCAGACAGGTTAGGGAGTTGGCTGAGACTGGATGCGATATCGCCACCGTACCTTTTGAGGTAGTTCGAGAAATGCTCAGACATCCAAAGACCGAAGAGGGTTTCAAAATATTTTACGACGATGCCATTCAGGCGAAGTGCAAGGAGTTGTTTTAAGTTTCAATGAGATCAGGAGATCTATACAACCACGAACAAACTCGTAATTTCATGCTACTTTTACCACGTTACCGTTGATTGGGACCTTAAGTTCTTCAGCTACTTTAATGCACTTTGCCCTCAGGACGTAACACCTTGGCACGCCTAAGTTAATTTCAGTTAAACTTTCATAGTAGCCCTGCCCCTTGGCGACAACGATGTCCGCTTCCCTCAAGCGGTTCAGGAATTCCCTCGAAGATTCTTCCAAGCAAATGCCTATATGGTCGTTTCCGGTGGTTATGATTGTCGCGATTTCGTCGAGGCCAATCTGTTTAGCGTCTTCCAGAGTGGCATCATTTAATACAGCTCCTTCCTTCACGGCAGCAAAAATTTTGCAACGGTACCTTTCCGAGATAATTTTTATTAACAGCTTGTCGAATACTATTTCCCCTGCGTTGTCCAATAGGTAAAGAACCTCGCTCGATTTTGATAGCAACTTTGCGAGCTTATTCGTGTCATCGATGGACAAGTCTTCCTTTAGACAGTTGAGCAATATACGCTCAAAATCTTCCGGATTAAATCGATAACTTTCAACCTCGAAGTCGATGGCGTTCCCGCAAATTGATCCTTTCACTGCGAGTTTAAACGCATCCTCGAATCGTTTTTGTCTTTGAACTTGTCCTTCCAATATCGGGAGAACTTTCAGGGCACGTTTGTTTGTGATCCTTTTTAATTTTAAAAATGGGTCCGGATTTCCCGTGATTTCTTTCGCTATCCGGCAAACTTTAGTGTGGAAAACATTGGGCAAGATGTTCGAATAATTTTGCGTTTGACTTGCAATCCACTTTATAGTTTCAAGGACAACTTTCTTTTGAAGGTCTTCGTCCTTTGTAGCCCTTTTCGCCACGTCGTACGCAGTGCGTACGGTGCATGGCAGACATAGTAGATGGGGTTTCATACCTAATCACCGAAGATGCGGTTTGCTGAGATTATTGATTTTCTCCACCCGAAAGGGCAAGCGCTTTACTTGGCCGCAGCGCAGACATGTTATAACCACGCATCTTGGCCTAACTCTAACCCGACAGCTTGATCCGGGGCTCCAGAATGATAGGCATTTCCTACAAAATTTTAATTTGATTTCAGGCGGCAGCTTCAAATTATACCTGGTCTTAAGCCTCCACGCGGCCCTCACATAGCGATCGGCGAACTCCGGGTGCCTCTTAAACTCGCTCTCCGCGAGTTCAAATAGGCGCTCTACTCGCTCGGAAGCGAGCCTTTTTAGTTCAGCGGCATATTTTCTGTTTCTTCGTTTTGGCATTTTATCCTCCCTAGCCTGATATTTGAGATGCCCAATTTCTCCTCATATGCATATATCGCACGTGCGATAACTGTAGGGGTATGAAGGAGTTCGGGGTCTATACTTACGACTTCGTCGGATATGCCCATTGCATCCGATAGAAAAACGCCCTTTGGGAATCCCCCGACTATAACACATATATCGTCCTCCTTTATCAGGTCTGCGTAAGATTCCCCGATTAACTTGGGCTTATCCCTGTCGCTGAAAGTTATGACTTTCTTCGGATGCAAAGTTTTTACCAGTTCAGCTAGGGATTTATCCTCCAAGACAAGCAGCGGGTTTTCAGGCGGAGACTTGCCGGTAAGAAATAGCTGTTCAAGCAGTCCTTCAAATCTGTAGAGATTCCCTGGTAGGCGGGTTGATGGATTGACGGTAATGACCCGATCGTGCTTGGTGTGGACGTATACCCTGAGCAATCCCTCACGGTTTAGGGGAGAGTCGAGAGCCAGAAGAAGGCACATGTGTGCGATGTCAGGCCTGCCACGGCGGTCGCTATCTTGAAGACGCCGCATGACAGGATGGTGTAGATCTGAGTTTAGTAAGAGTTCCGTAGGGCGCCTCCCTCTTCGTCTAGCTTGCCATTGAATTATGCGATGTTTCGCGATCTCCTGTGGGGCCCGTTCGATCTCGGCGTCGGCAATTATTAGGTTAAACATCTGGGCACCGGAGCACTTTAACGAATTTATATTTTATCCTAGGGTATAGGCTTTTGGAATGCGATGATGTTGGGCCTAAGATACTCGGCTTCCGTAGTTGCCGTTACCTCGACAAAGGCGAAGGCTGGTGATGGTCGCCCTATAGTCATCCCAGATGATAATTTCAGGGAAGGGGTTGTGGTAATCGACGCGGGGCGTTAGTTATGGTGAGTTAAGATGTTCCCGATTAAGGACGAGACTCCGAGGTCACGCTTTCCTATACTGACCGTTTCCATTATTGTTATTAACTCGGCCCTATTTGTCGGGACCCTGGTCACCGGTAACTTTGAAAGAGCGATAAACGATTTCGGCATGCGGCCAGCAGAGGTGCTGGCCGGGAGGAGGCTTGAGACGTTGATCACCTCAATGTTCCTACACGGAGGTATCCTGCATATATTCGGCAACATGCTTTACCTTTACATCTTCGGCGACAACATAGAGGACCTGCTGGGCAGAGCCAAGTTTTTGCTGTTCTATTTGTTCGCGGGCGTGGCTGCAAGCCTAATCCACGCGTTATCAGAACCAAGTTCAATGATCACGACCATAGGGGCATCGGGGGCAATATCCGGCGTGCTGGGCGCATACGCCGTTTTATACCCCAGGGCGCGCGTTCACACGGCAGTGGTGTTTTACTTCTTCATTAGGGTTATAATGATTCCGGCCGTGCTTTTCCTCGGCTTTTGGTTCATTTTACAGTTGCTATCAGCATCAGTAACGTGGATATCGGGTGCCTCGGCTGGAGTGGCCTACTGGGCACACATAGGGGGCTTCGTCGTAGGCGGGCTTCTCATTTTGCCAGCCAAAGCGAGACTCAGAAAGCGAAGTAGGGCGGGGTCAAATTAAAATTTGCCTTCGTAAGTGTTAGGCCAAATTTTGCCAGTTTGACGATGTCAATCATGATTTGGTTTATGGTGTAGGTTTTGCAGCCTCGAAATTAATAGGAGAGCATATTAAGCCGTTGTTGCGGAAGGTGAAAGAAAAGGTTTTTAGCCAACGCGGAAAGCCATCAAATGGCGGTTGAATGCTCAGGGACACCATAAATGGATTGGGCGAGGTATTGAAGACAGACATTCCTAAGGGTTACGTCGTCCTGGTCACCGGAGGTGTTGGGACATTAAAATCGGGTTTTGTATACAGCGTACTTTCCAACTACCTATCAAAACATAATGATGAGTTTGGGGTCTATGCAACGCTTGAGGAGTCACGTGAGAGCCACCTACGGAACATGGATAGCTTGGGGATTAAAAAGCCGGATCACCTCCAAATTTTCGACTATCAGGACATACGCAAGGAGTGGAGGAGCGAGGAGCCAACGCTTAACATGGTGAACATAACTGAGGACATCATAAAATTCTTCAGTGATGAACTTGGAGAAAAGTTCTCTGTGTTCGCTCTGGACTCTGTCAACGCCTTGCAGTCTCTCGCCAAGGTTGAAAACTTGCGCAGGGAGAGCTATCACTTCTTTAATTTACTCAGGGACAGTGGGTTGACCTCTTTCATAATAGAGGAAACCCAGGTTGTCGGGGAGGGCCGTAGGCACGTTCCGGAGTCATACCTTTCAGATGGTGTGATTGGCCTAGGGGTAATTGAAACCCCCGAGCTTGTTTCACGCTACATACAAATACGTAAGATGCGCGCCGCCAAGCATTCAATGAAAAAGCACCAGCTCGTGGTCACAGACGGCGGGATAGAAGTGCTGGGTCCGGTTTACGAGCGATAGTTCTGCTTTGCGATTATACTCGATGAATATTAGCTCGTGTTGGTATTTTCTGTATTCTCTTAAATGGCTGCATGATTTACCGGCTTAATGTACAAACAGTGGTCTCCTAGCGAGCATTTTTTGGATTATTAAGCCGGGTTTAGGTTTATAAAGGGGGACTTTCAGAATTCAAAACATCATCTTAAATAATATTCTAGCTTACCTCAAAGAGGATATGGATGGGCGAGGGCGAGGAACTCTGGAATAAGTATTGCTCCTTTTTGGATAAGCCGTTTTCGGAGCAGCTTGGGCATAACGAGCGTAAGTTACAGGAGTATTTCAAGAGGTGGAAGCAGACGAAAATGGCCAAGCAGCTTTGCCCGAATGGGTTGAAGAAGTTTGAGGAAGTGCCCTTAACAGCTTATGAGGACTACTCGATTTTGCACAAATTTGGCGAGCAGATGGAGCGTCTGGCGAAAACGGTGCCTAGGAGAGGAGGGGAAATTTGGTGGGATTATTATTTGCGGATAGGCAAACAGGTCGCGCCCATCCTAGACGGATGGATGGTCGAAGACTATGAGTTTTGTTCAAAAACGTCGGGCACTACCGGAGAAAGTAAGTGGGTAGCATACGGGAAAAGCTTCGGTAATAACTTTGATAGCATATTATCTTCCCTTATAATTGCTTGTAGCGATTGCAGTGGCGATACAAAGCTTAGAAAAGGGGATACTTTCCTAAATATAACGGCCCCGCCGCCCTTCGCTTCTGGTTCTTGGATCCAATTTATCCAAGATGTTGTTAAGCCGGTTCCTCCGCCAGAGATTATGGACAAAATAACTGATATGCGCAAAAAGCTGTGGGCGACCCTCAAAATAATAGAGAAAGGGCAAAGAGTTGATGTGGGTGGAGGCGTTGCATCAGTGTTTCACATGTTTTCTAAATATTTCACGGAGCCACATGAGTTCTTCAAAGAGTACTACCAATCCATGAATTTTGGGATAAAGAAATTTCTTCTATTTTTAAAATATGCTCAGTGTACGGTTACAAGCAAAAAATACAAAAGAGCAAGTGAGATGATGCCCGTAAAAGGAATGTGTCTTGGAGGGTATGACACCCGCCTGTACTTAGATTATGTAAGTAAGGAATTCGACGTGACCCCAACTAGCCTTTATGGTTCGACCGAGTTTGGAGTAGTCATGTACGGTCACGTGGATAGAAAAATTGATTACTTACTTGATCTCAGGGATGGGTATTTTGAATTCTTGACCAAAAAAGGAGAGGTTAAAAAAATCGATGAACTGAAAAAGGGGCAAATTTACGATTTAGTGGGTACGCCGTTCGGAGGGATGCTGGTAAGATACAATATCGGTGATCAGGTACGTGTCATAGATTTTCGTGATGATGGACTGCCGATTTTTGACGTCGAAGGCAAGAAGGAACATGTAATAGATATATACAACTACTTCAGGTTAACTCAGGCTATGGCGGTCAAAGCTCTGCAAAGGGCAGGACTCAGGGAAACGGATAAGTGGTGTATAGCCAAAATAATAGAACCTAGGGAACATTTACTGCTCTTGATGGAGAGGGAATGGAAATACTCTGAAGAGGAGGGCGCGAAGCTTTTGTTCCAAGCTATGCTTGAAACAAACCCCGAATTTCAATCTTATGTAATGGATTTTAGAATAAAAGACCCGTTAGAAGTAATAAAGGTCGAATATCTTAAGAAGGGTGCGTTTACAAAATATTCAATGAGAAAAGTTAAAGAAGGAGTCCCAATCGGGAACATAAAACCTGTAAAGATAGTTAGTGCTGATAAGCAAGATATCTTGGATTTACTCAGGAGTGTATAGTTCTTGGCTGACTGGAATTTCATTCCTTGGACAATTCAATACTTGATAGCTGTGGCAATGGTAATGTTAATCTCATTTCACATTGTGTCTAAAAATTTCAAGAGTTGGACGTACAGGAGTTTCTTCTTCTTTGGAATTTCTGTTGGCTCATGGGAACTTTTTGCGTTTTTACATCGAAATGCTCCAACTGCCGCCATGTCCATGGAATTTCTGGGATTAGATACATTCTTTGGTGTATTGACTCCAGCTTTCCTGCTTGCCATGTTTCTAACGCTTTTGAGAGATGGAGAGAGGTTACATAACTACCTTATTTTGGTGCCATCACTTATCTTAGGGATACTTGCAATTTTAACAAAGCCATTTGAAGTTTTTTGGACCAACTTTGGATGGGGTTATAGATTTACATTTGGATGGTTTGTAACATCCTTCGCGCTGTTAATACTGATATACGTTTTTAGCATCGTTATCTCTGCAGGAATGTTGATAAGAAGGAGTAAGACGACGACTTCACGAAAAAGATACATAGGCGTGCTGGCTGGCTTCATCGCTTTTTATACAATAGGAATG
Organism: Hadarchaeota archaeon (SeqCode); assembly: GCA_964446015.1. Lineage (GTDB taxonomy): Archaea > Hadarchaeota > Hadarchaeia > Hadarchaeales > Hadarchaeaceae > Hadarchaeum. Next base: position 6,213 of record CAYUMT010000004.1, on the reverse strand, counting down.
AGTATTTCTAATTTCATTCTCAGCAGTAACCCAAATATCCCACCACTCGGCGGCATCTTCATTATCCTTACCTTTCTTGCCGTTGCGTACTCCTTTATCTTGCCGCCAGAAAAAATCATGGAAAAACGGGTATTTGGAACTAAAAAAATGACTCTCGTCCAAGATCAGTTTAGAAAATTTTTAGTGGATTTATTAAAAGCGGTGCCGGGCAAAGAATTAGGTGAGAATACGGTGATATTTAGAAGATTTTTGGATCGCACAGGATTAAATGAGGTTGTTTCTTTCAAAGAGGGCCAAATAATATTTGAGGAGGATAAACTACCCTCGCTAAATCTGCTGGATTCATTGAATAAGATTTTGGATTATATGAAAAGGCAAGTCTGGGCAATTGCGGCGATTGAAAACTTTGCTGAGCTATTTGTTCATGCTTATGAAACGGTTAGTTTGACCTCCAAGTTTGATGCCGATAATTGGTTAGACCGCATTCTCCGTAGGCACGGAGTTTTTCTTTCCAACTATGGGGTATTGGACAAGATGCCTAAAGATGTCGATTTACCCCCGATATTTAAGCTCCTGAAGCCAGGGGTGGCCCGTATCTTCGAAGAGGAAGAACCGATCTTGGGATATACCACGCTGAAAGATGCTACAAGATACGGATTCCGGACGGTTTGCGTAAGCAGGTTTGAGCCGAAGAAGGTCAGGCAGACGTACGGGCTAAGCGATTCAACCATCGTATGGGTCACCTTTGGTAAAACGGAAGAGGAAGCTATGCCTCCAGATAAGCTTGATGCATTAAAAGTTATGATATCTGAACTCGACGCAGTATCGGTTGTCTTACTCGACTGCTTTGTAGAGATAAAAATTGTAAATGGGTTTGAAAAAGCCATAAGCTTCCTTAAAGAAATTAAAGACCTATGCAGAAAAAAAAGATTAGCTCTTCTAGTTTCGATTGACCCACGAAAGTTCTTGGGTGAGCAATTAGTTGCGCTCGAACAGCAGCTGGAGAGAGTAGAGGCATTATGAGTATCATCGAGATTCTAACTTATTTTATGGAGATCGTTTTCCTTTTTGCCAGTATAGCGTTTGCGCGATATAAAATAGAAAATGTACGATTCACACGGGGAGGAATTGGGCGCAGGTTCATGGCGTTCGGTGCAGTATGTATTGTTATCTCAGCAATCGTTGAGATAACAATTTTTTTTTCACTTCAAAATATCGCTAGTTTAGCGTACATCGCTGTGGTTATCCAGATAGCTGGGTTTACGTTACTCTTTACTGGTCAAGTTTTGCAGGCAAATACAGTTAAGAAACTTCACGGATCCTTTTTTGATGTGCTCATGTTTCCTCGTGCAAATTGGGCTGTCCTTGGTGTGGTAGTTTTGTTGTTTTTTGGCATCCCAGTTAGTTTGTTAAATTTGCTTCAGCCGTCCACACCAGGGCTTTCTTGGTACAGCGTTGGCAACGCAGGTATCTGGGCATTCGCATTTGTGAGCTTAGTAATTTCTGAAAGGAGAACTTACCTCGCTGTGAGCCGATCAACTGAAGTAAAGGTATCAAGAAACTTGATGCTTCGCAACGACATCCAGTTAGTAAGAGCATATTCAAAAATAACGAACGAGTTACTGGCCCGTATGGGTTCTGCAATCGGTGTTGTTGGCATCAGAAACATCTTGGCTAGGTGTGTTGAGGAACACCCTATACTTCTAATAGGTCTGGAGCTGAAGGCTGGTTTGCTGGATTTGAAGGCACTGATAAAAAACCTAGACCGGATTCACGAAACTGAGAGGCTTCAAGAGCTTATACGCACTTTCTCGGACTTTAATGTAAAGTTGATAGATCTCTATTCTGCTGCGGTATCACCTGTTCGAGCGGCAGAAGTGGTGGTGGCAGCGGCAGAAGCTACATTAGACGAGGCGGTGATGTTGGCAGAAAGGCTGCCACTGGGTAAATACAATGAACTTATATATAATAGTGAGATTTTTCTAAGGCTGCCCGAAGGAGTAGCCGATGAGGAAAAAGCACGGAACTCCGCATATCTTCTTTTCAAGCGTGTCCTTGAACCTATCCTAAAAAAATGCAAGCGGGCGACAATAAAGAAAATCCAAGGTGATCTCGAAAGGTTCATGAAGGGTCCAGCAACTGCTAGAGTCAAGATACTTGATGATGGAACGATAGACTTAAGCGGGCTCTACGAGCGTCTGTATGATAGTAAAATCGAAAAAGGTATGCAGGAGGCAATGAAAACTTTTTCTACCGTAATGAACTCCTGTTATCAACCTATCAAGGACGATATTGGTGCGGAGCGGGTATCTGCAATTTTATCTGAAGCATTTTCCGGCCTCCTCCGCAGACATGGTGGGTTACTGCTGCGTCTCGGCATTACTAATATAATACCAAAAGACATTGAAATTCCCATCACATATCGGCCTACCGTTCTAGGAAAAAGTTACTTGATAGAGGGCCAATCCCTGGATCAGGCTTTCAAAATGTTTGCCGAAGTAGTTCGCTACGGATCCCCCGGACTTTTAATCTCTACATCACGTCCTGATGACGTGAGGAGGGACCACGAATTGCCGGACCAAACCACCGTCCTGTGGCTCTCAAAGATAGAATTGGATTACTCAGTTTCCCCGTCAAACTTGGCAATCCTTCGAGACCGTATAACAGCGTTCGTGTCACGTAATAAGAACGCTGCAGTCATGCTTGAGGGGCTGGAATACCTCATGACTACGAATGGGTTCGACTTAGCTTTGAAGTTGATGCACGATATTCGCGAAGCCGTCGTGATAAATCGAGCGAGGTTTATAGTACCTGTAAACCCCGGCGCCCTCGAATCCAAACAGTTGGAAATGTTGAGGCGTTACATGGAGGTAATTGAGGTCAAGGAGGAAGAAAGTTGAGATCCCACATCTATGATTTTCATAGTGCTAAGGAAACGAGTTTCACTTGGTCCAAATTTGTTTCAGAATTTTTTATGGGAGCAGCTATTGATAAAAAGAGATCATTATCTGATGATCGGAAAGTTAAAATAAATCAAATATTGGAGAGTGAGCATGGCGGCCTATAGGGACTCGGCTTCTTTACCAATCGATAAAAAGATACTGCTTTTAAACAATTTGCTGAGCAGCGAGCATTCGTTACTGTTGTACGGACAAGGCGTCGACGTTTGGCGCACGTTCTTCTCCTTCATCGAGAATGGTCTCGCTAAGGATGAACTCTGCATTTTCTCATATGATGCTACAAGCAGTAAGGTACAGCTTGACATGACATTTGGAGATGCAATTTCCAGCGGAAAACTTCGCCTGTTCCCCCTTGGCAAGGGGTATCTCCCCAAAGAAATAGAGCAACTGGAAGATGAGATTAAGAAGTTGTATGAGAAGGCCCGCACTGGCAAGTTCTCCTTAAGGATAATAGCCGATTTCGGAGTGCTCGTTTCTCACCACAGCTTCGGCGACGCCCTAGATTTTGTGAGGTCTATAATCTCTAAAAGATACGAGGGCTTCTACTCGCGTCAGGATAAAAGGAAACAGCCCATTTTGAGCGGCGCGATAACAGCTTTTAACGTAGAATCCTTGGATGAGGATGAAATCAAAGTTTTGGTCGGCCTGCAAAGGAACGTCATGATTTCTTCCCAGGACGGGACAAGCACGCTTGCTCTTACATTCCGCGCCCGTCATAACCACTTGGAACCTGGGATCGAACTGGCCTCGAAGGGGGCTCTGGAGCAGTTCGTCAAGAGCCACTTAGAGACCATCGTGCTTTCCATGCTGCGGGAGCATCCCATGTGCGGATACGATGTGATAAAGACGATCTATCAGCGCTATTACACCTCACTCAGTCAGGGTACCGTATACTCCCTCCTTTACTCTCTTGCGGACAAGGGGATACTCTCCGTGATGAAGTCCGAATCCCAGCGGGCGAAAGTCTACACCCTTACCGAAAAGGGGCAAAAGCTGGCTGAGAGTCAGATAGAGGATTTCATCGCAGCGCAGCGCTACCTGCTTCAGTCGATTCAAAAACCTGGTTGACTATACTTTGTGTCGTTCTTATTCCCAACTCTTGTAAAAACGGGCAGATTGTACCGGGGCTTGAAGCGTCGAACGTGATCGTCTTTGTTTCTAAACCACACATATCGCTTTAGGTAAGGAAAGAGCCATCAGGTTAAAGTCATCTTTCGTGGCCTGAAGGAAAACCCTTTTGAGGGGTCAAGGGCTCGCTTGTTTAGGTGTTCAGGTGGACCTGAAGGAGAGGGCTGAACTTTGGAAAAAGGCTCTGGCGGGTCTAGACGCTTTGACGTCAGAACATGAAAAGTTCGGCGATGTTGAGGAGCTAATTAATAAAATATCAAGGGACCTAGCGGAGTCGAACTGGGAGTCCCAAGATCCGTCCTCAACTTTAGAACAGCAATCGATCGCGATTAAGCTTCAGTCCACCCTCGAAAACCTCCGACGAGAGGCCGAGGAACTTAAGCAGGTGGAGGCGAAGCTAAAAGGTATCTACAATAGGATGGAGACCGAGTTGCAGATACGTGAGCGGATAAAGGAACAGTTGAGGAAAAAGCTGGAGAGCTATATCCATTCCAAGTAGACTGCAAAAGTGTAGATCACATCTCGTTTAGATTATATTGTATTCGATGATGGAGGATACTCAATCAGCATGAGTTTCAATTAGCCGCCTTAATTTCACAGTCCTTAATTAACTTGCTCCCCAAATGAAGGCGGGATGGTGATCCGGTTTGAACCAGTTTCTGATTTTTGGTCCCATAGGAATGCTGATGGTCGGGTTACTGTACATCGTGATTTGGAAGGTAAAGAAGGACGTGAAAATAAAATATTTCCTAATGGGGGGTTTAATTTGGCTTGCCTCGATGATCCCAAAAATAATTATGGACTTTACTGTTACTTCCACTCTGAGTTCCTGGGTGGGTACGACGTTTGGCCTCGTGGGCTTCTTTGTAATAATGGGCGTCTATTTCGGCATTAGAACTGGATTGCTCGAATGTAGTTTTCCCTACCTGGTGTTTTCCAGAGGTAAATTGAGGAAAATGTCCCCAAACGAAGTCATGGCATTCGGGATCGGGTTCGGTGCGTTCGAGGCGATTTTACTCGCGATTCCGTCAATACTTCAGATAGCTGCATTTATCGTGAACCCATCCATAATTGAGATGCTGCCTCCAGCGAGTAGGCAATTGGTGGAGGTTCAGCTCAACATGCCCACCTGGATAGTCCCAGCCCCGATAATTGAGCGGGCTTTTGTCGTATTGGCACACCTATTCGCAACTTTGTTGATCTTCGCATCGGTTAAACGGGGAGAATTAAAGTTCTTCTTCGGAGCCCTTGCGTACAAGAGCGTGCTCGATGGAGCTATTCCGTATGTTCAATCGACCTTTAACCCATATGTATCGCCCTTTAATGTTTACGTCGCTGAAATCTGGGTCGCGTTCATGGGTTTGATAGCCTTGGTAGGGATTTTCCGGGTTAAAAATTTGCTAAAATAATCCAAAGTTTTATAAACGTGTATAAAAGGCTTTTATATTCTGGGCATTTTCAAATCTGAACGGCCTTGAAAAGCCAAAAGATAATACATAAAAGAGTTATACTTAGACACAGGTTAATTAGATGAGATTTTTTTTATCTGTTGAGGAACCCGACGGAATTCTTTGAAAATGTTAGGTCGGAAAACTGGTGGCCCGCTTTCAGATTTTTCTTGATGATCACGATTCTTATCTGCATCTTCACGCCAATTGTGAATTATTTTGGGATCGAGAGTAGCGACTTCTCTTCAGCATACCAAGCACAAATCTTAGCCTACAGAGTTTCGAAGGATACCCTGTTAACTCACTTTGGAATTTTTGGATATTTTATTGAAGCCCTTCTAATCTTCGGCTTCTCTATCATGATTTTACTGTTACTAACAGGATTTTTACACTTGATGTTCAGATTGATGGGCGGCAGAGGATCAGTTTTGAATGCTTGGAAGGCTTCTTGTTATGGAATAAGCCCATGCATACTCGGAGGATTTTTACCGTACATATCGCTATTCGCGGCTTTTTATTCCTTAATCCTGCAACTTTATATCGGACCAAAGGTCCTGTACGGAGTCAAGGAATCAAAGGCCATAGTTTTCTTGGCAGTCATGATCGCTTTAGCTTTCATCGAGATGTTCGTCAAAGGCACAACAGTGTGGTTTTAATTTAGGGTGGTGCGGTGGGCG
>CAYUMT010000003.1:43059-44688 GCA_964446015.1 Hadarchaeota archaeon (SeqCode) | reverse complement strand
AACGAGAATAGAGTCCTTATCTAAAGCTATCTTGTCAAGGAACCTCCCTAGAATGTAAAGAATCTCGCGCGAGGAATATCTATAATCATTGGCAAGTTGGGGGCAAAAGTTTTTTTCTATCCAAAGATCGGTTTTGTAAAATCCGCTTTCATCTGCAAACACATCATATATCCTGTCCACGCATTCCTTCCTCAACCTAACGTCGTCGGCTTGGTGGGTGCCTATGTAGTGTTTCCTGCCCCTCGCCTCATAGAGATCGTGGTAAAGGTTAGCACCCGTCGTCACCAAAGCATCAATCATCCTGCGCTTGATAAGATAGGATATCACCCTACGCATCCCGGCCGGTACCATTGCTCCGGCAAGTCCGAGCCATATCGTCGTTTGCTTTTTCCTGAGAATCCTGGACCATATCTCGACCACCTCCGCCAACTTTCTGCCCTGAAACGCTGTCCAGAGCATAGCTTCGGCTACATCGCCAACCGTGCGGCCAGGCTTTACATCAATCGGTCGAGTTGGGTCCCTTAGGACTTTCGATGGCATGAATAACCATCTAAAGTATTAGTTAATAATTTTTATTATTTACTCAATTTCCGATGATTGCGAAAATAATCTATAAAATTTCATGAATCTCGGATAACGATTCAATCTCGAAATCAGCCCGATCTTCTGCCTTCCAATCCCTGCGGTTCACAATAATCGTCCGCATGCCGGCCGAATTACCGCCCTTTATATCTGTGAAAGGTTTGTCACCAACAACGATGCATTCGCCAGGCTTAACATCTAATTTCGCCGCAGCTAGGAGGAAGGGTTCCGGGTCAGGCTTTGTATGGAGCGTATCCTCCCCACTTATAATCAAAACATCAAAAAATCTAATCAAGTTCAATTGGCCGATCCTCATCTTCTTCATGCCCTTTGTCCCATCGGTGTCAGTTACCAAGCCAAGCCTGTAATCTTTTTTCTTCAAGTACTCCAATGTTGGCTCCGCATCTTGATATGGCCTTGAGAAACTGGCAAAGGCTCTCCAATAGATGAGGGTTAACTCTTCCAGCTTTTGGAGCGATAATTCATTTTTCAATTTAAGCTCATCCAAAAGAGCCGGCCACCAAGTGTTACGGTTATACCTTCGCTCAAGATTCATCTTATCGTCCAAAGCTTTTAGCTTGGATTGGATTTCAGTTTCCTCAACCTCTGTTCCTCTGCTCCTAATAAATCTTGCCAATTCATCCGCCACGGCGCGATGGGCAGCTGAAAAGCCCTCCGTGGCATCTATGAGGGTTTCATCTAAGTCGAATAGCACCGCTTTAACGCCGCTTATCATTTTTCGACCCATCTCCTGCCACCGCAGAATTTGGTTATGAAGTCCACCGCAACGCTCCCAGCTCCTCTAAGGATGTCCACATCAATCCCGGGAGCACCGCAAATCAAAAGAATCACATTCCGCGTGCTGGCCTTGACCCTCGTCTGGTCAGCATCCCTGTATGGATAGATGGCGATCAGCTTGTCGGCATCAGAGACCACGATCTCCTTTCCAGAGAGTTCCATCGGCTCCGCCATGCCAATCCCAAGGAATCTCTCCCCTTCTACCGCCATCCGCAGCAAGAGTTCTCCGTTGATGGTTTTTGCGTCAAA
>CAYUMT010000003.1:4250-42959 GCA_964446015.1 Hadarchaeota archaeon (SeqCode) | reverse complement strand
AACCTATGCCGATGTCTTTCTAAATAGATAACCGCCTAAGAGTACCATTGCTAAGGAGAAAAAGAACAACACGCCAAAGTCTAACAAAAGCGAGAAATCCGAGATCCCCAAAATCGCTCCTCTTAGACCGTCTACGCCATACCTGAGTGGATTGAAGTAAGCTATTGCTTTCATCCAATCCGGGGCCATCCCGAGTATGAATAGAGCACCGGATAGGAAGTAAAGAGGCATAATCAAGAAGTTGATTACCATGGGAAAAGCTATTGGATCCGACATTCTAGAGGCCATTGCAAGACCAAGTGATACAAAGCTAAGGGAGATGAATATCATGAACAGCAAAACTTGTACAAACGCGCCGATGTTCGGCGGCCAAACGCCAATTATTCCAGCTGCGAGCAGGAGCAATATTCCTTGAAACAACGAGGTCGTCACGCCACCTAAAGCTTTTCCAAGCATTATATGGGTTCTTGAGACTGGGGCAACCAATATCTCCTTCATAAAACCGAACTGCTTGTCCCAGAGCACGGAAACGCCCGACATAGTAGATGAAAATAAAAGAGTCATCCCGACTATCCCGGGAGCCATAAACTGCAAGTAGCTAAAGCCGCCCGGTAGTGGCAGTTTGAAAGATGAGCTCATACCCACGCCGATGATCGCCAACCACAAGAACGGCTGGACCACGGACTGGATTATCCTCATCTTGCCCCTGATGAACCATTTTATCTCCCTGAGCCAGAGAGTGTAGATAACCTGAGTCGCTGGCATTTTATCTCCTCATGGGACCGTGCATCCTGAACCTGGAGCTTACGTCAGGGCCCTCCTCCCTTATCGTCTTTCCTGTGTATTTAATGAAGACATCCTCAAGTGACGGCCTCTTCAAGCTGACCTCTTGAACCTGACCACCATTTTTCCTGACGATTTCGATTATTTTTGGGATTGTCTTACTACCATCCACTACCTGTAGCTGTATACTATCTCTGGCAGTTTTTGCCTCGTTCACTAGTTTGCTCTTCTGGAAAATTGATAGGAACTTTTTTAGGTCCGTGACCTTCAGGTAAACGACATCCCCCTTGAGCTTGTCCTTCAGCGCCTTGGGTGTGTCGAGGGCCACTATCTTGCCGCTGTCGATTATACCGACGCGATCACAAAGATAGTCGGCCTCCTCGATGTAGTGGGTGGTGAGGAGGATGGTAATCTTCTCCGTTTTGTTAAGTTTCTCCACCTGCTCCCAAACAACTCGCCTAGTTTGGGCATCTAGGCCAAGCGTTGGCTCGTCCAAAAATAGAATTTTCGGACGGTGCATCAGCCCCCTGGCAATTTCCAGCCTCCGCTTCATGCCGCCCGAGTAGGTCTTGACCAAGGAATCTGCGCGATTCTCAAGGCCTACAATATTGAGCACCTCACTTATCCGCTTTCCCCTGTTCTCCTTCGTCATGCCGTACATCCTGCCGTGGAAATCCAAGTTTTCCCTGCCAGTCAGGTTGCCGTCGAGCGATGGCTCCTGAAAGACGATCCCGATTGATGCCCTAACCTTATCGGGGTCCTTACAAATGTCGTAGCCAATCACGTTTGCAGTTCCAGAGGTCGGACATAACATAGTGGAAAGCATGTGGGTCAGCGTTGTCTTTCCCGCGCCGTTGGGACCCAGTAAACCGAAAATTTCCCCGTACTTTATCTTTATGTTAACGTGATCCACCGCCACCAAGTCTCCGAAATTCCGCGTGACGTTATCGGTTTCTATCGCGTATTTTTTGCCCATCTAATCGACCCCAAAGAGTTCATTGAGAAACCCCTTAAATCCACCCATCAGCCTCTTCCACTCCATAAATATCCTTTTAATAGCTAGTTTGCCTTTGGGAGTTATTTTGTAATATCGGCGGCTTGGCCCGGTGGCTTTGGAAGAGCTCCACTCGCTTCTCACGTAACCCTTGCCCTCGAGCCTCCTAAGTATAGGATATATCGTGCCCGCTTTAGGCGCCCATCTGCCATGTGTGGTTTTATCGATAGTCTGGATGATCTCGTAACCATACATCCGGGCCCCACTCTTTTTTAGTATCCAAAGTATCCACCAGCTCAGGAAGCCGCGCCTCATTTCCCTGCCTACATTTGCCTGTAATTTCTTATCCTCGCTTATCACGAGCATCTTACCCCCTATGTAGCCTTCCTATATAAATGTGTAGTGTAGCTACATATGTACACTTTAAACACGAAGGAAATAATCTAGCTGAGGGTCGGTCGCTTAGGTGGATAAAAATTTACCGTTGGGCTGTGTTGAACCTGCTGTACCTGGCGCCAATCTAAGGGAAAAACTAAGCGTGCTGGAGTCTCGCGTCATGTGGTTGGAATTGGTCAACGATGAAAAAAAGAAATTGGGGGAAATCATTAACACTTTGCAAAGTTTTAACGCGCCAATTTGGTCGGTACAGGCATATCGACTGCACAGCCTCAACATGTTGAGCGACAACGACGGGGAGCGTAAGGCTGCCGTGCGCCACGCTGAGGAGACGATAAGAATGGCATCAGCGGTTGGGGCAAAAAACGCGGTGACTACTATTGTTTATGGTGAACCATTAACTAAAACCCCACTAAAAAGATGTCTGGAGACCTACAAAAAACTAGGCAAGCTGGGAGAAAAACTGAACATTACGGTTTCAATCGAACCTCTGGGCAAAAACAGGACTTCATTTCTCCCCAGCGTTTCTGACGTATATAGATTGGTTAGCGATTTGGACTCCAGAAATTTGCGCTTGATGGCAGACACCATGCACATACATGACAACGAAGAAGATGTCGCAGAAGTTATCAAAGATCATATCAATGACATCTCAGAGCTGCAGCTCCGAGACACCGATTCTCGACCTCCGGGACAAGGTTCGATAGAATTTGGGCCTATCATGAAAATTGTCAAGGAAAAATTCAATGGGTTAATCTGTCTGGAGTACAAGCCCGGCTCAGATATAATTGAGGATTTTAACAGTGGATCAAAGTTCGTAAATGACTTCATCTCTGCGGCTCGATTATAACCTTAAGGGAATCCTTAGCCTCGGCCACAAGCTTAAAACCGAGCCTCACTTGAGCCAGGTCCAGCCGGTGCGTTATCATGTCCCGCACGTTTATCATTTGTTTGGTCAGCAGCCTCAATGATTCCTCCAAGTCCCTCGGGGCAGCACCGTAGGAAGTCATTACAGCTATTTCATTACGCCAGAAATCGACTAATGGCAATGGGATGTCGACTCCGGGTTCGGGTACCGCGAAAAATAGAATTTTGCCTCCGCGGTCCACGCATTGTAGGGCTTGTCTGCTGGCTGATGGAGCGCCGGTGCATACTATAACTTTGTCCGCGAGCCTGCCATCGTTGAGCTCAAGGAGTTTTTTGGGCAAGTCTTCTTCGGCATTTATCGCCCCATATGCGCCAAATTTCTTTGCGGCATTCAAACGGTATTCGTTTACGTCGGTGGCGAGTATTCGTTCAACGCCCTTAATTGAAGCTAGTTGCATGTGAAGCAGGCCAGAAAGACCGCTTCCCAGTACAATGACAGTGTCATCGGCTTTGACATCCAACAACCTTTGCCCCCGCACCACGCATGCTAAGGGCTCGATAAAAGTCCCATCCTCGAAAGACAGCTCTTTGGGGAGAGTGTAGACGCCCAGTTTCACGTTTATCTTTGGAACGCGGATGTATTCGGCAAATCCACCTGGATCGTAGTTTGTCGAGTGCAATGTTTCGCACGCTGTTTCGTGTCCTATTCTGCAATAGCGACAAGTTCCGCATGGAACGTGGTGAGAAACAAAAACCCTATCACCCACTTTGTACCCCTTTACACCTTGCCCTACCTCGTCGATTTCCCCGGTTGCCTCATGGCCTAACACTCGTGGGGCTTTCTTGATCCGGTACCATTCGAGCACGTCGGTACCGCATATGCCGGATGCCATGACCTTCATTAGAAATTCACCGGTGCCTATCTTGGGCACGGGCATCTCCTCGACCCTTACGTCTCTGTTGTTATAGTACATGGCGACGCGCATGAACGGCTTTAACTATTCCTTGTTTAAATGATTTTTTAAACTCACGACTCATGTGGATTTTTGAAATAACAAAATGAGTTTATTTAATAACTTCTGATAAGAATACGATGAAAATGCAGGCGGAATCTCCCCTCAAAAGCGGTGAAAGAATTACCGAGATATCAATTACAGTGCTGGTTGCACTAGGGATACTCATATTTTCCGTAGGCCTATTATCTAACAGCGTGGCGATGAGGGCCGACGGCATCCACACGCTGGCCGACGCTTTTGTTTCGGTAATAGTGTTAATCGGGTTGAAGTTGTTAAAGAAAAATCCAAGTGAAAGATTTCAGTTCGGCTACTACAAGACGGAAACTTTCGCCTCGATGATCGTGGCCATCTTTCTAACCGCGCTGGGCGCATGGTTTCTTTATTCATCATACATGTCATTTATCTCGCCCAGAGCTTTGGATTTCCCTTTGGTCGCCCTGTTGGTCTCATTGCTCTCCGCCATATCATTTTATGTGCTGGCGATATACAAGGGCAGAGTCGCAAAAAGACTAGGTTCATTATCCTTGAAGACTGATGCTAAGAATTCTATAAAGACGGGGATGGCATCATCTATAGTTTTTATTGGACTCGCTTTCTCCTACATGGGGTTCCATCAGGTCGAGTCCATCGCTGGCATGATAATATCCATCTTCATATTTGTGGTATCATATGGGGCCATAAAGGAATCCTCACTTATACTATTGGACGGTTGCAGCTGCAAGGGAGTAAGAGGCAACATCAAGGAAATAGCCGAGAGTGTGAAGGGCGTTAAAGAAGTTCATGAGGTTTTGTTGAGGCAATCCGGACCCTACGTCATGGGAGAGATGCACATAAAAGTTGACGGAAAACTCTCGGTTTATGCCGCTAACGAAATAGTTGAAAAAATCGAAAATAAAGCTATGAAACAAATGCCCGTTTTAAAGAGACTGACTGTGAAAGTGGAGCCCTTAAGAAAAAGAAATTAAAATTGAATGCATCTTTTATAGTTCTAATTAAACAAAAAATAAATTAATTTATTTTATTATCGATTAAACTGGCAGCACGGCTCTTTTGTAAACTTCATTTAAAACTTCTGCACAAGCCACGTAAATTGCGCTGGCACCGCAAAAGATTCCCTCCAAGCCTGCGATGGTCTTTATGATACCAATTCCAGTAAAATCACCTAAGGCCAGAAGGAAGAAAAGGATAGCCAAGGTGGAGAAAACGACCTGTAGCCCTTTTTTGAGCTTAAGGGTGCCGACGAACATGTAAGTCGTAAATATCCCCCACATAAACAAATATGCCCCCATAGATGTCGAGTCCACAGGCGCCGCCCATCCCAAGCTGGGAAACACCAACAGTGCCACAAGTGACATCCAGAAGAGGCCATAAGAACAAAAAGCTACGGTGGCAAAAGTGTTTCCGTTTTTGAACTCCAGTATCCCTGCTATTATTTGAGCTAAACCGCCGTAGAAAATGCCCATTCCGAATATCATACTTAGAGCTCCAGTCGAGAGCAACGAAGCATTGTAAAGATTGAGCAAAACCGTTGTCATTCCAAATCCCATCAATCCTAGAGGCGCGGGATTTGCACGAGCTACCTGCATAGCTGAATTAGCCTGTGTTGGCATTTTTTACCTTCCTCACCTAAAGTCCTGCTTATAGTATAAATACTTTAACTGTTATTCCGCTTCAGATATTGTCAAACGTTTATCGGTTCCTATCTATGAATATTAACGAGCTCTTTATCAGTGATCTTAAAGCTAGGAAGAATAGGATGGGTTAAAAAATGAATATTTAATAATAGGACTCAAGTTATATGTTGAGTTTCATTAAATTAATTATTTTTTGCCCTTCTTGATTTCCTCGAACAACTGTTGCGCCTCTTTAGGCGTGGCGTTTTCATGAATCACAGCACGAACCGCCCTAACCATGGCTACCGGGTAATCATGTTGCCAGATGTTTCTGCCTAGGTTCACGCCGATCGCCCCCTTCTGAATGGCATCGTAAATCCAGTTGAATACTTCAAGTTCAGATTCCACCTTGGGTCCACCTGCTATAACTATCGGCACAGGACAACCGCGGACGACCTTCTCAAAGCCCTCGTCGCAGTAGTATGTCTTTACCACGCGCGCGCCCAGCTCGGCAGCAATCCTGCTCGCCAAGGCTAGATACCGGGAATCTCTCTTGCCCAGTTCGGACCCTACGGCTGTAACTGCCATCGTCGGGATCCCGTACTCCTCGCACTCGTTGACGAGATTGGAAAGGTTCAGCAGCGACTCATGCTCGTGCCCGCTCCCCACGAAGATCGACATGGAAACCGCGCTGGCGTTCAGGCGAATGGCCTCCTTCACTGAGGTAGTTATGCCCTCCTGATCGAGCTCCTCCTTTCTGACCATGCTGGTGCCGCCAGAAACCCTCAAAATAACTGGTTTTGTGTTGGAGGGATCTACACACGATCTAAGGATTCCTCTGGTAAGCATTATTGCGTCAGCGTAAGGCAAAAGAGGCGCAATCGTCTTGTCCGGCTCCTCCAGCTTGGTCGTTGGTCCTTGGAAGTAACCATGATCTATCGGCAAAAACATGGCCCTGCCATCACGCTGGATCAACTGCGCGAGCCTGTTCTTCATTCCCCATTCCACAAAAACACCTCACCTATTTCTCTTGTCTGACGATTAAATATCCTTTTTCTATCAACCAGTGGTGGAACTCCCATGTGGTATGTTTGCATGTCGTTCTACACTTCAGCCTTACTTTCTCGTAATCCTCAGAGCCAGGCGTTTTGGTGTTTAGTTCCAGCTGCACGGGACACTTCACATCCTTGCAATATTCCCTGCTTTTATAACCCGAGTATCCCTCTATTGCCATTTTATGCCACCTTAGCCGTGATCGGCCCGTTGCACAATGGCTTATATAATGACATGCTTAAAACAATAATCTAAGGGGGAATTGTTATTTCAGAAAGGACAAAGACGATTTTTGCATTGCTCATAATCCTGCTATTTATACTTTCGGCTGCGATTGGGGTAATCGTACACATGCTTGGAAGTCCCTAAAAAAGCATATTTTAGGCTGGATGGACGAATAAATTGTGCGGCCGTGGTCCAGCCTGGCTAAAGCTAAAAAAGCTGCCAATGGACTCAGGCCCTCCAAGCCTGTAGCGCGGGTTCGAATCCCGCCGGCCGCACCAATTCAAGCACACACAAATTTAATGGTGCGGGGGAGGGGATTCGCGCCCCCTTTTACTGGTAAAATTGGGGTATTTTGTGTTTGAGCCCGGATTTGTACCCTTCAGGGGATTTACGGAAAATCTCCTAGAATATAGAGAACTTGACAAAACATATCGGTGAACTCCCTTGCAGTTCCTCGATGCCGTTGCATGAATATACAATCAAAATTAAAAGTGCCAGATGAAATAACTTAGCAGAGGTTGCGAAATGTTGTTTTATGTGCTCTATGTAGTCTCAGGAATTTTGGTGGTGTTAGGTTTGTATGTTTTTTTGAAGACTAAAAGGACTTATGACAGTGGAAAAGCATTACCGGTAGGAATTTCATTTGGTTGGTGGGTTTTAGATGCGGTTCACTTTTTCTTGGTGGTCTCGTCATCATTGTACACTGTTTGGCCGATACCGATCGATAATGCGGTTGCGTTAACAGGCGGCTCAGTTATGCTTGGAATTGGTGTGGTCGTCATGTTGGCGGGGATGATTGAGTTCCGCTCTATGCGCAGGATCTCAGGATTGGACAATTCAGAGCTTGTTACTACAGGTATTTATCGATGGAGCAGGAATCCCCAGTACCTTGGTTGGTTCTTGGTGCTCTCAGGTATATCGATTATCGGCGGTTCATGGCTAGCTCTTTTGTACACAATGATAGGCATCATCCTTTTCCATTTCTACATTACCCGAATAGAAGAACCTTATCTCGAGCGCATATTTGGAGAAAAATACCTTTCATACCAATCAAAGACGCCGAGATACATAGGGTTATCAAAGATAAAGAAAGTTTGAGTTTTCGGTTTAGTTTGGATTTTACCACTTAGATTTGTACCCACAATTTTACGGAAATGCACCATGTTAATTCCAACAATGTTCAATGGGATTTCCATTGCCCCTTAAATCTACCTAATTTGACGAAGCAAGCCCATGTTGGGATTGGTTCACACATTTATATCCCCGAGTTAAAAACAGGCCTCAAATACCTGTGAGACGGAAGCCCTAAAGAAATCGATAAATCCTGGTTTTCATAAAGTAATTCGTTGTGCGTGGGGACATGTGCAGTTACGTGTTGATGAAGCTACTGGAGTCTTCTGAAAGACGCTACGATACAGGAATTAATCTAATTACCTTTGGAAACGCGCGGCTGGTCGAGGAGGAGATAGCGTCGCGCTTCATTTCAAAAAACGACCAAGTGTTCGAAATAGGCGTTGGGACAGGAACGTTGGCAATTTTGTGCGCTGAACGTGGAGCATATGTGACGGGAATCGACACCTCTAAAAAGATGTTAGAAATTGCTGAAAGCAAAGTTGAACAGGCGCAACTTACAGGAAATATCGATTTGAAAAATATGAGCGTTGTTGAGATGGACAAGCATATTCCCGACCGTTCCTTCGATAAAGTGGTAGGTAACCTTGTTTTTAGTGAGTTGTCTGAAGATGAGCAACGCTTCGCGCTCAAGGAATCCTTTCGCATATTGAAATCCAATGGTAAAATCATCATTGCGGACGAGGTTAAACCTAGATCGCATGGAAAAAAGTTTCTGTATTATCTTATTCGGCTTCCATTAGCGTCTTTGGCCTACCTTTTCACCCAGACAACTACAAGACCTCTAAAAAACATAGAACAAAAAATCACTGCCGCACATTTCAAAATTGAGCACACTTCTCGGTATCTCTTAGACTCTTTAGAGCTGATCGTGGCTTTAAAGGGGGAGAGATGATGAAATTGAAATATGCCATCAAGTTGCCCGTAGAAAACCTGCTTAGGTGGGTTCCTTTTCCAGTTGAACCCGGACTGAGGGTCTTTGGAAATCCCGATGAAAACAGCCCCGTTATTTTAACCTGCAACTACGACCTGACGGTCAGGCGGGTTTCCAAACATCTTCAAGACTTAGACTGTTACTTACTGGTTGCTGGGTCAAGGGGAATAAACGTCTGGTGCGGATCGTGCGGTGGAGACTTCAACGAATTTTCAGTTATTTCGGCGATAAAGACCAGCGGTATCGATAACAAGGTGAAGCACAAAACGCTAATAGCCCCTCAATTAAGTGCTCCGGGCATAGACGTCAAAAAGGTGAAAGAGGAAACCGGGTGGAACGTGCAATTTGGCCCGGTCTACTCAGGAGACATCCCCGAGTACGTCAGGAGAAACTTTCGAAAAACTGATAAAATGCGTTTTGTGGAGTTTAACTTGAAAGATAGGCTCGAAATGGCCACAATTTATTTTGCGATGATTGTACTAATTCTCTCCCTACCGTTGCTGATCTTCTTCTCAAATCTTTATCTGTCCATCGTTGCATTAGCAGGGCTCATGATCTATTCGATCTATATTGCCTTCCCGCACATCCCGGTGAGATCGGGATTCGTCAAAGTGATTCTGGCTGAAATAGTTTCCATCCTAAGTATTGTTGTTTTTTCAGCGGTCTTGGTCGGAGACCCGCTTGGCCTGCAGTACCTGATGATAGCCTCAGCGCTGGTCTCAGTGGTGATAGGTGTCGATTTCAACGGCACCTCGCCCACCCACAAAAGCGACCTGGGCGAACTTTTTTATCGCCGTGGTTACAGGCGAATGCCTTTCCTCACCGGAGTGTATCCCCTCGGCGCTTACGGCAGCATTCAGTTAGACGAAGAAAGATGCGATGGTTGCGCCTTATGCTATGAGGTTTGCCCTAAAGGCGTTTATGAGATCGACTTCATTCGTCGCAAGGCAAGAATCGTTCAGGTCAACGAATGCGTAAACTGTGGGGCCTGCGTTCGGCAGTGTCCGCAACGGTGCCTGACGATAGCTTAGCCCCGACCAAATACGCGCCTGTAGCTTCGGGCGGTGCGACTACTTTTGATACGACGTTGTCGATAATAGTGCGTTATTACGGTTCATGTGTTTTGATCGCAGCGTTTTCAAACGGTTTTGCACCCAGCACCGTGGCGCCAGTGTCTTATTTCAATTTTCTCCGAGGTGAGCCACCAAATCCTTTTTTCCCCAGAGGTAGATCCATCCCAGCTTTCCTTCGATTTTGTACTCTTTAAAGCGAGTCTTCGACATCATTTCTTCGATCTCCTGACTAGTATAGCTGGCGATCAGGGAACCCTTTGGTTCATTGATCTTTCTCATCACATCCGCGCCAATCACCCTAAGCCCCACGTTTTGAACGAACCACATAAACCAAAAGAATAGCAGTCGAGCGTCCCTCCTTAGATCGAGTATCAACATCTGTCCGCCAGGTTTCAGGACACGGTAAATCTCATTGAATGCGGATTGAGGATCAGCCCAATGGTGAAGCGACAGGGTGCTTACTATGAAGTCTTGAGTGTCATCGTCGAAAGGCAAGTGATCAGCGGAGCCTAACTTGAACTCAACCCTCTCGCCGAGACCCATTGAATTAAAGTTAGCCATTGCTCTTTCCACCATCTCCTTTGAGATGTCTACACCTACCAACTTGTGCCCTGGCAAATCCTTGGCCATGACCAGCAAAAGATACCCCGGACCGCATCCAACGTCCGTGATTGATCCCTCAACGGCATGCATCTTCAGTTTCTTCACGAAACTCCGCCTAATCAACCCAAATTGTGGCATGCGGCTTATGCGATCATACGCCTCCGCTGCCCGAGGATCTTCGATTCCTTCGGTGCTCACCTTCCGCGGGATCTTCAGCCGAAATGAGCCGAGAAACACCGTCAGAAACAGAACAGAGCAAAAAGCAAAAATCAACATGTCAATTGGGCTCATGTTCGATCACTTCAACTAATAAGCCAGCTACTTCTTTAAGATAACGGGATTTCCAGACGCGTACTTTGCGATGCGTTTCCGATGTTTGAGCGTGATGCGGGGGAGGGGATTTCAGCCCCCGAACTCCTAAGAGACCAGCCCTCGCAAAAACCCTACCCGAATTCCGCCCAATTCTTGCCCAAAAACTGCTCAGAAAAGTTTTGACGGTTTAAACGACGGTATAGAGCTATCCGGCCGCACCAATTCTGCTTATCACTTCCTTGATTCTGCTACAGAAATCGAATTTAAGTCAACTAAACCGCATACAGAAAACTTTTTATACTTGTATAATATGTATAACAAGTAGGATAAGTTTAAGGAGTGGTAAGATGAAGAAGAAAGAAGAATTTGGGGCCAAGTTCTACGGCTCCGCCACCGTGGGGATAAAGGGGCAAATAGTGATACCTGTCAAGTTAAGGAAAGATTCTAATATCAAGACAGGCGACACGCTGATGTTCATCAGCGGGCCAAAGGGGGAAGGATTTGGAGTAGTGAAACCAGAAACACTGTTACATATGCAAAAAGAGTTAGAAAAACTGCGGAAGCAATTTGGAAAAATGATTTTGAGTAACACGAAATAATAATCTGGTGAACAAGATGAGCGAAGTCGTCAGCGTACGCGGTGTCAGCAAAATCTACGACATGGGCAAAGTGGAGTTTAGGGCGTTAAATAAAATAAGTTTGGATATAGCGCCGTCGGAAAACCTCTCAATAATAGGGCCCTCCGGTTCGGGGAAGTCCACCCTCCTTCATTTGATAGGTTGTTTAGACAAGCCTACAAACGGCAAAATTTTTATAGATGGAGTAGATACCTCAAAGCTCAATAACTCAAAATTGGCCGAAATAAGGAGGAATAAAGTTGGATTCGTCTTTCAGTTCTTTTATTTGATCCCAACTTTAACTGCACTGGAAAACGTCGAATTGCCGATGATGTTTGCGGGCAGAGGGGAGCGTGAGAGAAGAGACAGAGGGAAGGAGCTTCTGAAGCTGGTAAACTTGACTGAAAGGATGAAGCATAAACCATCTGAATTAAGCGGGGGAGAAAGACAACGGGTCGCCATAGCTAGGTCCATCGCAAACGAGCCAAAAATCATCCTTGCAGATGAGCCGACTGGCAATTTAGATTCCGCCTCAGGGAGGGATATCATTGATCTGCTTCTGAGATTGAACGAGGAAAAGGGGGTGACCTTAGTAATCGTTACCCATGATACATATATAGCAGGAAAAACAAATAGGTCAGTTTATTTAAAAGACGGTCAGATAGTAAAGGAGGAGAGGAGATAACGTGAAAAATGTATTAATCTTGGCACTGGCCTCTATACTACTCCTATCGGTAGTTCTAGCCAGCGCGGGTCCGATTTCTGCGGATGATGGTTCATTGAATGTAAATTGGCGACTGCTTGATAATTTCTTAAGACCAAGTGGCGAAACGGCACTATTACTGACCATTGAAAACCCTCTTACCACTAGGATCTATGACGTGCATTTTTATTTTGATGCGGACCCAAGCCTCACCGTTTCACCGGCTCACTTCAGCTTAAACAGCATCAACCCTACGACTGCCCAATATACCTCAATAAAGATTAAAGCTAGTGATAACGCAAAATCCGGCACATCTTACATACAGGTAAGCTCGACTTTCCACGTCGGTAGCGTTACCGCCGATGAAAAGAACCTTACGTTATGGGTTCCTGTGATAATAAGGGCAACCCCGCTTTTGAAAGTTGCAGGCATAAACTACAGCCCATCCACAATTGAACCAGGCAGCAATGTGACGATCTCCTTCGATGCAAAAAATTACGGCGATGGACTCGCAAAGGATTTGATAGTCTCGCTAGATCAAACTGGTGGGATTTTTACCGCAGACTTGAGCGAGAAGTACATCGGAGATTTGCCGGTGGGCAGTTCCACCAAGGTTTCTTTTTCCCTCACCATAAGCCAAGATTTGAGCGCGGGTTCTTACTCCATCCCGATATTGTTTAATTATAAGGATGAAACAAAGAATGAGATTTTTACAGGTAGAGAATCAGCCGGGATAAAGGTTTATGGAAAACTTAACTTGATAGTCACGCTAGACTCGCAAGATAAAGTGGCAAGCGGCATGAAGGGCACTATGGAGATAAAGATAGCTAATGCTGGGACCATTGAGGCCCAATTTCTGCAACTAAGGATTCCGGATTCTCCATTTTTAGAGGAGATTATCCCGAACAATATTTATATAGGCGATTTAAAGTCGGATGACTATGACACCGAAAAAATGTCCTTCAAAGTTAGTGAAAAAACTGCAAAGGGTATTTATCCCGTAAGTTTTGAGCTGGTGTATCAAGATCCATTCGGTAAGGAATTCACAGAGACTAAAACCGTTGACTTAAGCGTACTTTCCATCGGCGAAATTGGAAATACGGTTGGAATTCCTATTTGGCAAATAGCACTCATCATCGTGGTTGCCGCTCTGATTGTTTACTATTTCTTGCGAAAGAGGAGAAAATAATGTATGCTAAAGGGGTCTCTTGTCCTAATATTCAGAAACTTAACCCAGAGGAGGTTGAGGAGCGCTCTGACCACGCTGGGCGTTATAATAGGGATAGCGGCCATTGTCGGCATGGTCTCAGCGACTCAAGGAATTAGTGCCTCAATTAGCGGCCAACTTGAAAAGCTTCAGGGAAATAGAATCACTGTCACTACAGCAAGAATAGGCGGAACTTTTGGCGGCTCCGCGACGACAGGCGTGTTAACCGAAAAGGATGTCGACACGGTTTTGAGCGTGTCCGAGGTGCAGGCAGCTTACGGTCAGATCCAGACATCCGTACTCGTAGATTATGGGGGCGAGGCGCAAGGTTTGACCATCGCAGGTGTCTCTCCCAGCGATTTTCAAAAATTAGACACACTGGGCATAGAGATAGGGAGATATCTAAAGGACTCTGACCGCCTTGCCGCAATCATAGGCAATTCTGTCGCTTACGACACGTACGAGAAGGATGTCGGCATAAGAAAAAAGCTCATCATAAACGGCGCGGAATTCCAGGTTGTTGGTATTTTAAATAAGGGCGGCGGCCTTTTCGTAACTACGGATTCTACAATATATATTCCAAAGAAGGAGATGAGGGATCTGTTTCAACTGTCCGCGGACAGGGTGAATTCAATAACCGTGGGGGTAAAGCCCGACGCAAACGTAAGCGAAGTGGCCGACAGGATTTCGGAAGCTCTGCGCCGCTCCCACAAAGTGACAAAGGGCAATGAGGACTTCACGGTGATAACACCGGAATACATCACCAGCATAGTGGGACAGATCACCGGCTTGCTGACCATCCTTCTGGGAGGCATAGCGGGAATCTCCCTGATTGTCGGGACGATCGGGATCACCAACATAATGTACGTGACCGTCTCAGAGAGGACTAGGGAGATAGGTGTCATGAAGGCCATAGGATCGACAAACCGTGACATACTGCTTTTGTTTGTACTTGAGTCTGGGATCATAAGCCTCATAGGAGGTGCCATCGGAGTCGCCTTAGGGTTAGGGTTAGGCCAAGGGTTACTCTTTTTGTCCAGTTTAGCCTTCAGCGGTTCTCAGTTTCCCCAAGGAGGTGGATTTCAATCGCTCAATGCGAGTATCGTGATAATACCCGAACTAATAGTGGGAGTAATAGCCCTGTCTTTCCTCGTGGGCGTGATGGCGGGACTGTTACCAGCAAGAAAAGCTGCAAATTTAGACCCAATAGTGGCACTTCGCTACGAATGACCTAGATTTATGACTATCTTTAATTTGCGATTACCTAGCAGTTTTAAAAACTTGGCCGCCGTCATTAAAATATGCCATACAAGTTCAGGTTTGACCTATCTCACATAAGCCAAGCCTTTTTCGGAGAGATTATCAAGGTTGCGCACGCAAAGAGCATGCACAGAAGAATTGGGGGAAGCGCGCGACGCTTGTGTGAAAAATTCAGGATCAATGAACTAACGGGTCTGGATATTTCTGACGTGATATTGCTCGTCGAAGATCTAATAGATTTACACGCTAGAAATATTGAAGACAGGGAGAAGTTCTTAGAAACTGAAAAGAGAGCACTCTTTCTGCCCCATTGTTCGAGGAAATACATGGACCACAGGTGCCAAGCGCGCTTTGAGCCTGATGTTCCATCATACTACTGCTCCCAATGCTCCCCGGACTGTCTGATCAATAAGGCAACCGTACTTGGAAAGGAAAACGGATATGACGTATACGTATTGCCCGGTGGCAACTGCATACGCCAAATAATAGCGAAAAATCGGTACGAGGGGGCCGTAGGGATTGCATGCAGTCAAGAACTAAAGGAAGCTGGAGAATTATTTAGACAGAAGAATCTGCCGGGTCAGATGGGTTTCCTCGTTAAGAATGGATGTGCCAATACAACGTTCAACCTTAAAAATCTCGAAAAAACTCTATGCAGAGCTTAATGGAGCGATTTTGACCAAAAAATGCCTCTGTCCAAGTACTGCATTTCAAAACTGCATTCGCTGTAATTTCGCCTGATGTCTAGTTAAATTACCAACAATAAGGAAAAACGAGGATAATGGGTGCGGGTTTTTATCGGGTTCAAAAAACTGATAGACAATTTAAGGTACTATGCTTTTTTGCTCTTTCGTTAACCTGCGGTGGTAAATTCGCGCTGCGATTGCGAGAGCAGCAACGACCACGGCGAACCAAAAGACCCAAGTTAGCGAAAAGCTAATCGGGGCCGTAATGGTCGCCATCGTCCCTATCTGGATGGTTGAGTTTGAAGTCCCAACGACATAGGGTAGGTTAAGATCTATCGTCACGCCGCCAATGTCTCCTGCGCCGGCTACAAGGTTCGGCAGCAACATTGGCAGTACATAATTGACAATAAATGCACCCAAAACAAGCAGGATAAAAAGACCCACAACCGCCCAGAAGGGCTTCATTATGCCGAACCTGACCAGACGCTTAGACCACCAGCGCTTCGCGAACAGCGAGCCTAGGATTAGGAAGATTCCCCCTAATATCATCGCGATCCTCGCTGCAAGAAGGAAGAGATCTACTATGCTGGAGTGAATTGAGCTACCCAAAAGATTTATAGATACATCAAAAGGTGAAAACGCTACCTCAAAAGCACCAGCACCGGCCTGACCAATCCACCATGGCCCTAGGAAAGGCAGAACCACCATCAACGCACCTGCAACCACGCCAAGCCAGTTCATGGATGAAGAACCTTCTTTCATGCCTGACCACCCATCTGAAGATGTACGCTCACGCCGTACACCTCGAATGTTCCGCTCTGGATGCTAAACTGCGGATCGGTTGGATAAGATCCGGTTAACGTGCCGACAAGCGTTAAATTCGCAGTGCCATTTACCGGGACCTCCACCACGCTATCCTGCATACTTAGCTGGCCAACCTGTACGCCCTTGTCCGCCACTGTGATCGTGACATCGATTATCTTTATCGGCACGTTGAACGGCGATTTAAAGCTGACCAGCAAACTCACCTTATTACCACTTACCGACGGGTTCCCAATAACGAAAGTGTCTTGGGAGAAACCACCACCGAAAACTCCGGTGACAGAATCCATCACTTGATTCATTTCCTCCTCGGTGGGAAGAACTGCAGCCTTGATGTCCCAGTTGTTAGCGCTGAGCGCGACTAGTATGGGACCTATCAACAAGGCGATGCCCAACAGCCTAAGACACCACTTTAAGGCCCTGTCTCCCATGCAATCCCGATTTAGCTAATATGAACAAGTTAAAAAACTATTTAGTTCGACGAAAGGCCTCGACCAGCTTTAGCTTATCCTTTTTCTTAAACGATTTCAGCTTTCGCTCACGTCTCATCGCCTCGCTGCGCGTCTGGAGTTCCTCCCAGTAAACCAGCACGAAAGGCCGCCTTGCCTTTGTGGAACGAACCCATCCGCCGTTGTGCCGGGCCAGCCTGCGCTTCAGGTCGGAGGTACATCCTATGTAGAAGTTTCCGTCCTTCAGGCTCCGCAGGATGTAAACGTAGTAGGCGCCTGACATCTCGCTCACGTCTAAACCAAAGTTTGGCCGCCTATAAAGAACTCCCCTGCAAGGCCACGGTGGATGTCACACGTATGTCGCACTATCGTGATGACCTGACCATATCGTTGACACACGTATTTCATGAAGTAAATTGAAGATTGATACACGTATGTCATCATCATAACGATATCTGGAGCCCTGACAAACGTTGTTCATACAAGTTAATTTTACTCCTTTATAACTAACTCCCGCCCAAAGCCTCGGCGGGAAAAATGGACGATAAGGGACAGCTGATGGGCGTCCCTATCAAGCTGGTGATGGCGCTCGTCATAGGCACGATGACCATGGGCATCCTCATGCAGTTTGTGGGGACTGCGGAGCGTAGCGTCCTGAAGGACATGGAGATCCAGTTCTCAACCTCAAAGAACCGCCTGACCGTAAAAGTCTACGATGCCGCGAGTGGAGATGCCCTCGGCGGTACGACTGTTGTTGTGAAGTATCTAGGGGGCACGGATGCACATACTCTGGGGAAAAACTCCAACCAATATACATTTACAATACCCATGAACGGCGCTAAAGCTGTCGTCGTGACAGTTCAGGTCACCCGAAACGGATACATCCCATGGCAAGGTCAAGCTGCTGTGGGATGATTTAATGCTGCGCGATATCCGTGGCGTGGAGTCACTGCCAGTGGTGCTGCTCCTTGGAACTTTGCTCGGTGTATGTACGTTATCAATAGGAGTCGCTACCCTCGAAAGAGCTCAGAGGATTAGCGAACGTCAGCGAGCCATCGATAGTTTCAACTTGCTCATCGAAACCTCTCGATTCATAAGCGCTGGAGGTGCGGGCGCAACCGAAGTTGTTGAACTGGAGATGGGAAGCTGCTCGATCCTCGTAGATGGCAAAAACCTGCGATTGATGCAGGAGGACACTATAGTACGAGACGAAATCCTTCCGCTGCAAACGCTCTCGGATATGGGAGAAATCCGGAGCGGGAGCTACCTTGTGGAACTTGAACGTGTTGACGGAAATTACATCTTGAGGATAAGGGGGGCCCATATTGGATAATTATGGAGTTTCTCCTGACTTCCTGCTCTGTAAAATCGGACTCGCTATCGCAGTCATTGCCATCATTGGGGCAATTACCTCGATAAATGCAGGCTACAGGCGATTTGCGGAAAGGCAGGAACTTGAGCAAATCGCCGGCGAAATAGCCAAGACAATTGATGAAATAGATAAGTTTCTGGGGGACGCTGAACTGAAACGTGAGCTGTCTGCAACCTCGGGACAATTTGAAGTTCTGATAAATGGTAAGTTAGCTGACGGTCTACAGTTAATACAAATCCAAGTTTCGTCCGATATTAAAACTGAACGCCTACTAGAGCTCTCGACAACCGTTAATCGCGGCGACTTCTTTCTATCTGTTAAAAACCCGCGAGAGATATTGGCAAAAAAATCAAATGGGATTGAAGTGGAGTTATCTTAGATGGCGCTTCATGTAGCAGAAGACCTTTTCTCGACCATGATCGTGGTCCTGATATTAGCCGCGTTTATGGCGGCACTGTTCAATTCCTATGACAACTATTCGAAACGGCTAAACGCTTGCGATGATTTTGACCTGGCCCTCGATGTGGCGGGGCAGCTCAGGGACAGAGTGCTAGTGACGCAGGGAGGAGAGTCCGGCCTTCTAGGGCTCTCGCACGAGAGGCTAGAAAATTACTCAAAATCGAGAGCGGTGCAAGGGGTGAAAATTCGTGTTGAAGTTAAATCCATTGATGGCAGGATAATCTTTTCACACGGTCCCCTTATGGACGCGCCTCAAAGCGCCAGTGCGAGCATCCCGGCAGCTGTGGCTTGCGGAAGGGGATCGGCAATGCTCTGCGAGTTATCAGTGCGAATCTGGAGAGGGTAAAGTGAATAATAAGGGAACGGGCACCGTTGTCGACCTGTTAGTCTTCGCCATGTTAGTTTCAATCGCGATAACCTTTCTGTTTATCGTGAACCCCATAGATCCTAAAATTGAGAGCAAACGCTATGCCTCCACCTTCGCGCAAAGCACGTTACTATCCATCCAGCACTGTACTGCCGACCAGTTTGGGGGCTTTGAGTACAAATTGAGCGTCCTTGACAACAATTTGATCATCCCCATTGTGGAAGAATCAGCGAAACGGAGACTTCACAACAAGACCCTCGCCAACCTGTTGGTCGAGGAAACACTTTTGAATATGTACTTGGAGGTGGGTGGAACGGATCTCACGCTTTTGCGTCCAAACCGGATGATGGATGATAAACTCAGGGGCCTCCTAAAGTCGTGCATCGACCGATTGATCGGAGGAAGGTTCTGCTATCGCCTTCGCGTCAGGGCTGAGCCAATTAAACTCGGATTTGCCCGCGTTCATTTCGAGTTCGAGGTTGAAAATTTAGTTGGGGCAAAAGAACAACTTTGCTCTGAAACATTGATGCTATTTTTACCTGAAATCGGCGATGAACTAACAAAACGCCTTGAGGATGCGCTCGGAACTGAACTGCCTGATTACTTCAAAATAGACCCGATTGCTGAAGTCGCGCTGGAGCTCTGGTACGCATGAAGAAAAGCGGATTCATGCCATTCAGCGCTGCTGGGGCCCTCATAGTCATGTTGGTTCTTGGGATGGTTGCCCAGACGGCTTGGTTAAGGCACCAGCGCTCGCTTTCAACCACGGGGGATGCAACTACCTCGTCCCTGCTAGCGGATACCGCAGAAGTTCATGGCGAACTAAGGTCGACTGTGAGATACTCCGTTTACAGGGCGCTTTGGGAGGTCGGAAAAAGGGCAAGCGATTACGATGACAATGGTAGGAAATATGCCATCGAGTCCCTAGCCACCAAGTATTTTAGAGAGAGCCTGACCGAGTTAGAGCGTGCATACCCTAAACATGATGCGCGCATCAACCTAGATATCTCTGAAGAATCGCATTGGCCAAACTTAATCATCGAGGATAACGGAGACGGCTACGTGCTAACACGCGCTGGTCTCCCTAACGACTCCTATATAGAGCTCAAATCTTGGGATGGGACCGCATCGCTCGCGCTAATGTTCGAAAATGTTGAAGTGTTTGTCGACTCCAGATATTTTTTACTTCAACAGCGCATGAACGATTTCTTGGAAAGGCAGCATGAGATTTCTAACCTGTGGCAGATGATGGAATACGTAAAATCTTGGTCCGAAGCATGGGCGACTAAGAACGTGGAGCTCAGCCACACCCATACCGAGGCCTTATTCGAGGCCGCTTGGAATCTCCACGAACTAAATACATTCGGATCGTCCGATTATTGGGCGGCCGCGCAGTTGTTAATCGAAAAAGCTCAGGGAATGAAAACAGGGAAAAATCCGATTCTGGGTTTGGAAGAAAGTAGAGTGCTGGTTAACCCCATTCAAGCTGCGGATATTGAGGTTTTGAATGGCTATCTTGGGGGTGCAGTGAGGGTGCTTGATGATGCTTCGAATTCTTTAATCGATGCTGAACGGTCAGTTAGGGTGGCGAGAGAAACGGCCGTGATATTAAATAGTTCCGAAAACAAGAGCGCCCTAGTTAATAAAATTCAAACTTCACTCGAAAAGGCTAAAATGAGCGTCCTAAGTGCGACTGATAAGGTCTCCGAGGTTAGGGAACAATTCAACCATTTGATCGAGTCAATGGCCGGTTCCACATCCAACAACTCGTTAATGTCCGTCATTCACCAAAGCCTGAAATCTAGGTCAATCGACGAAGGGTATCCATCTTTTGAAGAACAGGTGCTTTGGGGAACGCGAGGGACGCTCGACAAATTACTAGATATCAATGGAGCTATAGCCAGCATATTGATGAGGCTCGCCTCGGGGGGATTCGAAAGTCATTTGGAAGACCACCTAAAGGAAATCCAGAGTTCAATCAAGCAGCTGCTAGCAAGACCGAACCCAAAACGATGGGTCATGGTTGAAACGTACGCCGATAAACCACCTCGGCTCGTAGAGGATAGGTTACCTGTCTGCGCCGATGACGAATCGGATGGAACAATTGGCCTCCTGAGGTTCGTGCTTGATGGAGCAAAAACAAACATTGAGGGAATGCTAAAGTTATCGCAACGGCTGGAGCCATCAACCGAGAAACTCAGGGAATTTGATATAGATGATGAACTTCAACTAAGGATAAAATCAGGACCGCCCACGTTCAAGATCGGCCGCGAAGAATTTTACGAATTGCTGCCGCCCCCGCCAATTAAGAAATTACCTGGAATATCCGTCTACCACGAATTCAGAGTAAAGGACGTGAAATACAAGCGCGGGGACCTGGCAGGTTTGCTCGGCTCACCTATGGCCACACCCATCCCGCTTTGGCCCACGGGGGTCACGCTCTGGTGGGGACAGTGGGATGTGGCCGTTGAATTGGAGGTTCAGCCGGTTGAGGAAATCTTCGACTTCGACAACCCGACGCTGCCGCTTGCCCATGGGCCCTATTACTTACACAAACCGCTTGCATACCGCTGGGAGATTCCAGAGAGGATGTTCAAGACAACGGTGGTGGTAATTAGCCTTCGACCCTTTACAATCTCATCGGGCTGACTTCTCCACCTTTTCCCTTAGGACACAGATGGGGATGCTGGCATCAAGATACTCAAAAGGTCATCTTGAGCGTTTTGCTTCCCGACAAAATTTAGGAGATATTTTCGATCGCGGCCCATTGACATGTTTCATTAGTCGCCCCAAGTCCACCTCTATAAGCCCAAGTCGATGAGATAGTAAGTCCATCCGCGCAAGTGCCTCATGCTGAAAATTTTCAATTATCTCTCGAAATATCAATCCGACCTCGCTAGCCAGCTTTGAGGGCCGCGATTCTATCTTGGCCTCGTGGAACTCAGCCGACACACGATCAATCATAAGTTGGATTTGTTCCCCAAACAGTCCCGCGCTGGTGAGAACGTCATAGATTTCGTCGCGCGAAAATCCAGCACGCATCATCGACCTTATAACATCGGACGCTGCCAACCCCTTGGACAAATGCCCATCAAGCCTTTGTGTGCGGGTACTTCTTAAAGGAAAATCTTATCCTTAGATATCTATGGAAGCAAGTGACAAATTAGTAATGTCACTATCCACCATCGCCCCTTCTAGAAATTTGAGTTCTCATATATCCGCACCTACATGACATAAATTTAAATGTTTTTTAGCTTTCCCTTTATTCTATCTACTTTTGGTATAATCACCAATTTTTAGCATATTCACAAACACTAGCATATCAAAAGGATTTTTGAGAATATTAAACCAGAAAATATTTAAAAGTGCTTTATATTCAAACTTCTAAAGTGAATTTTATCTTGCGGTCGATAATTTGAACAAGACCGGCGAAAGAATTACGGTTATCAATACTACGACCACCATGGAAGCAAAAAGCTCGGGGGTAAAACCATAAGACCTCAAACTTATGAAGCCAAAGTGCAGCACCGCGAGCTCAAGCGATCCGCGCGGGCACATCCCTGCGCCCACTGAAAGACTATCGCGACGGTTAAAGCCTATCGCAACAGCCCCTCCGCCACACCCGATTATCTTACCACCGAATGCCACAACAGCGAGCGCGACCAACATCAGTAGATTCAGCTGTCCCCAGTTTGGAGATAGAGTGAGACCTACGTAAGCAAAGAATACCGGGGTGAGTATGGTCTGCAGGGAACTGGAAATGTCGTCGAACACCTGATTGTAGCGAATCCTGCTCTGGAGGGTGATTATGGGCCTTTCGCGCAATCTCCCTATGAAAAGGCCCGCCATGTATGCACCTATTATGGCGTGCAGCCCGATGTTCTGGGCGATCACGGCGAGTGCGAGGGCCAATGACACGGCGAACGCCAGCGGGGCCCCTCTGGCCTCGTACTTCCACAGCCTCTTCATCAAATCGTGCTTTATTATGAGCAGGCGGGAGAGATAGCCGACCGCGAGGAAAAATACTACGATCCCTACAGTCGCCCAGATGAGCACGCCCAAATCCAGCGTTCCCCTTAGCGTAGATGTCGAGAGTATGCCCAGAATATAAACGGCCAATATGTCATCGACCAAAGCCGCGCTGACCACGAGCTGGTTCAACGGGTGTCCAGCCGTCACCCTTGCGGCCACTTCGGTCGCCGTGTTGCTCAGGGCGGCGGCGACGAACAGGCTCGGCAAAAGGCCGTAGCCGAACGAGTATGACACGAAGAATCCAAACAGCAGGGAAACTACAACGCCGATCACCGCAATAACCAAGGCCTTGAACCTAATTTTTGTGAAGATGTCGAACCTCGAATTCATGCCAGTGACTAACATCATGACGACGAGGCCCAACATAGCCACACCGTATATAGCATCGCCAGCATCGACCAATCCCAAAAGCGCCGGTCCGAGGACTATGCCGGCAAGGACCTCACCCATGAGGGGGGAGAGGCCAAAGCGGTGCGCCAGCTCACCTAAGATTTTTGCTAATAGCAGGAGGATGAGAATCGATATTAAAAATTCCATGTTAAAACCCGCGTTTTCGGAACTTTATCTGCCCGCCAGCCTCAATCCGAATAATCCTGTGATATGGGATTTCAACCACTCCATCTGGGGACGCCACCCGCATAAATCCACGACCCACGTCAAGTACATCGCTGCCGACAATTATACGCTTGTCACCCGGCGCCCCTCGGTGCAGGATGGTCACCCTTGCGTCATCGAAATCGCCCCTGCCGCTCCACTTGAGTTGATTCAAAATTTCCCGAGCCCCCATGGTACCTATAAAAATTAAACCCGCGCCTATTTGAAAGGTTAGCCTGGCCACTCCACGAACTCAATAGCATCAAGCAAGCGCTTTCGCGCGTTTCCCTCGTCGGCCGGACCGTGGCCCGGATAAAGCCTATCGACCTCAAGCTCCGCCAATCTCCGCAATGAGCTGGACAGCGCCCCAGTATCGCCGGTTGGCAGGTCGGTGCGCCCGACGCCATCGCAGAATACAGTGTCGCCCGAAAAGAGGGACTTAAGCTTGTGCTCGTATAGTGATACGCTCCCCTGTGTATGGCCAGGAGTATGGATGACCTCGAACTCCAGTTCACCGAGCTTGACTCGGTCACCGTCATGCAGCTCGCGTGCCACATCGACCGCTCTCAGCCTGTCGTCGAAAAGCCCTGGTATCGTGATTACCTGATCCCCTTCCCTCAGCAGGTCGGCCTCTTCCTCGTGAATCGCCACATCACATCCCGCGGCCGCGAAGTCCTTGTCGCCGCCAGCATGATCGAAGTGGCAATGGGTATTGATGAGCAGTCCCACATCCCGAAGTTTAAGGCCAACTTTAGCAAGGTTTCGCTTTATGATCTCGAAATTCTGTCCAGTGCCGGCGTCGATTATCGTAATGATTTCATCTACAATAAGGTAGATGTTGGAGTCGAAACCAAAGCCTCCGATCTGATGGACTTGCATGCAGCTCACCTGTTTAATGGCGAAATCAAGTTATTACGTTTTCCAACCCAAATTCTCTAGCTATTTTTAATGCCGAACTCATCTCACCGGAGGTCACTCTGCGGCGAAGCTCCTCAAATTCATGAGCCTTGTACTCGGGCCTGAACTGTGCCATTACATTGACGCGAACCATCGATCCCAAATTTTCGGCTATCCACTTCAACACCGTGCGGGTGCAGCATTCCACGTTTGATGGCAGGACAAGGTGACGGATTATCAGCTCTGCGTCCTCAAATGCAAGCCTGTGATTTCGTGCCACCACATCGAAGTAGTTTGGCACCTTTGAGTAGCGTTGCGCGCACCCATCGTTCCCGTATTTAAAATCTGTAAGGTAAACATCCTGAGTGCAAAAAAGTAACTCCATTGCCTCAGCGCTGCAATACATGTTGCTGTTGAAAACGGAGGGAATGTTGGCATCGCAAAAGTTCAGCGCCTCTAGAATTGTGTGCAGATCTGGGGTCGGGTCGCCTCCAACCCAGTTACAATTCCTCGCCCCCTCCCTTCGAGCGCCTTCAACAAGATTAGCCAATGTTTGCGGTGAAACTTCGACGCCTCCATCGGCATGCTGCGAGATGTCCCAGTTCTGGCAAAACTGGCACTTGAAGGTGCACCCGTTGAAGAAAATCGTGTAGCTTGGCACTAGTTCCGGCTCCTCGCCATGGTGCATGAACTCCGAGGCTATCCGAGATCGTTCGCCGACGCCGCAAACACCGGTTTCCCCGGCCAATCGGTCAACGCCGCACCTGCGCTCGCAGAAGTGGCAAGATTTCAGGATACGCCGCGCCATCTCCACCTTAAAATCTAAAAGGGAGAGTTTTGGCCTTCTCAGGCTGTCAAGCTCCACTTTGCCCCCGTCTACATCGGCGAGCAATTTGCTAAATTCCTTCATCCCTCGCTCGTGGGCTTCCCAAATCTCTTCGTCTGGCGCTGAAATATCTGCGTTAACCTTCACGCGCTTGCAGACTTGGAAGCGGGCGGGAAGTTTGCCCTCCATTACCGCGAAGTAGCGGCTTAAGGACTTTCGCGCCCTCTCGTCCTGGAGCACCTCAACGGCGTCAGGCCTGAAAACCCGCCACAAATAGCCCACCAATCACAATTAAATAAACAACCGTCCTAAAGAGTTTCGTTGGAGATGACATGATAGTAATAGCCGGTTCCGCATCGCCTAAGCTCTCAGCAGAGGTGGCCGGTATGCTCGGAGCCGAACTCATCAACGCGGAAATCAAACACTTTCCCGACGGGGAGATCTACGCAAGAATAGACGCCGATCTTCGGAAGAAAACGGTGGCAATAATACAGTCGACCTGCCGCCCACAAAACGACAACATGATTGAACTTTTACTCCTGCTGGACACCGCAAAAATTCTGGGAGCGAAGTGGGTAATGGCAGTTGTCCCCTATCTCGCCTACTCCCGACAGGACAAGCGGTTCAATCCCGGGGAGGCCATAAGCCTGCGCACCATCTGTAATTTGATAAGCCAATCCGGGGCGGATGAGGTAATCACCGTAGACGTTCACCAGGAGGAAACGCTTGGAAACTTTTCCATACCTGCATTCAACCAAACCGCGATGCCGTTAATTGGCCGCTACCTCAATGAACTCGGGCTAAATAAACCTATAATCATCGGTGCCGACCAAGGCTCTATCAAACGCGCCGCCCTAGTCGCTTTGGAGCTTGGAGCCGAACACTATAACTTGGAAAAGCGAAGGGTCTCCCCGGAAAACGTCATTGTTTATCCAAAGAACCTAAACGTTAAAAACCGCGACATCGTGATGGTGGACGACATCGTGAGCACTGGTGGGACAATCATCGGGGCGACAAAAATGCTTCGGGAACAGGGCGCGCGCGACGTGTACGTCGCCTGCGCGCATCCGGTCCTATCTGGAAACGCAATGCAAAGGCTCGAGGATGCCGGCATAAAAAAGGTCATCGCCACAAACACGATAGAAAAAGACGTGAGCGTTGTCTCAGTAGCTCCCCTGATAGCAGAGATGCTAAAGTAGGGTCTGTAGATGCAGATGCTAATGTTTGTGCTTTCAGGCGAGCATCAGACGCTACCTTACTCCGAGGTCACTGCGTCATTAAAAGCTGAACGCAAAAAGTTCAATGTAATCGAACAACTCGATCAACTCATCTTAGTTCAAACCAAGGCGGATGCAAATGTAATGGCATCACGTCTAGCGATGTGCAAGGAGATATGCCTTCACATATGTACCTCTGAAGCTAGAGAGAGGGAGATATTTGAGGCGGTGGGGAGCTCAGATATAGCAGACCTAATCCCGCACGGTAAAAGCTTCGCGGTCAGGATAAACCGGGTCAAACGCAGCGCCGCCGAAATAGACACCATTGACCTCTCTAGGAAGCTAGCGGGTATGATAGCTAGCGAAATCGAGTTCAAGGTTAATCTGGACAATCCCGATGTCGAGTTGTTAGGAGTTTTGACGGGTGACAAATGCGTTTTTGGGATAACCGCTGCGCGCGTGGAACGTGGGGAGTTCACAAAACGCCGCCCGATCAAGAGGCCGGCCTTCCACCCCAGCACCCTCCCCCCTACGTTAGCCAGATGCATGGTAAACCTGGCTAGGACTTCAAGGGACAGCACTTTGCTTGACCCTTTCTGCGGTGTTGGCGGCATCCTGCTGGAGGGAGGACTTATCGGTGCCAAGTTGGTTGGTGTCGATATAGAGCGAGAGATGGTCGATGGAGCCAGAAGAAACCTTGAGGCTAACGGTTTGACCGATTTTCAGCTAATGGTCGGCGATGCGCGAAAGCTTCAGTCGATGGAGGTCGACGCTATAGCCACCGACCCACCCTACGGACGTCAAGCCACTACCGGCGGGGCCAAGCTTGATGAGCTTTACCGTGAGGCGCTTCCTTCAATGGCAAGCGCGTTGAAAGCGAAGGGACATATCTGCGTTACGACGCCAGCTGAGCTTGAACTTGAGGATTTAGCAGCTGATGTAGGATTGCGAAAGATAGAGCGCCATGAGCAGCGAGTGCATCGCAGCCTGACCAGATCCATTTACGTGTTCAGAAAATGATGAAAAGAGCCCTACAACATTATGATGCATGTGGACTGTGTAACTGCCTCGGCATTTACACAATCTCGCTTTGCCCAGCTATTTAAGTCAGGGCTCATCTCCTAATTTGGAGATAATATGGAGTTAATTTTTCTAGGCACAACCGGCAGCATCCCGACCACCAAACGGGGGCTTCCAGCGATAGCTCTGAAGCGGGATCGGGAGATACTCCTATTCGATTGCGGCGAGGGCACCCAGAGGCAAATGGCCATCTCTCACCTCAGCCCCATGAAACTCAGCTCAATATTTATCACACATCTGCACGGTGACCACTTTCTTGGACTAGCTGGACTGGTACAAACCCTCTCGCTGTTGGATCGCACTGAACCCCTTATGGTATACTGCCCCAAAGGAGAGCGGAAGCGGCTCGAGATGTACCTCCGTGTGCCGCACTACACCCTCACATTCGATGTTCTGGTTCGAGAGCTTGGTCCTAAGGATGAGGTCAAACGCAAGGACTATCGAATTTTAACATCCGAAGTTGAGCACTCAGTACCGTCCCTTGCCTACGCATTTGTTGAGAACGACCGTCCGGGGCGATTCTACCCCGAAAAAGCTGAATCCCTTGGGGTTAAACCTGGCCCTGCCTTTTCTCGCCTCAGGTCGGGGCGAAGCGTAAAGTCGCGGGACGGGCATACAGTTACACCTGAGCAGGTTATCGGTCCATCACGTAGAGGAAGAAAAATAGTCTACACGGGCGACACAAAGTCGAGCGAAAACATCATTGAGCTGGCAAAAGGGGCCGATGTGCTAATCCACGATTGTACACTCGCCGATGAATTGGCCGACAAGGCAGAGGAGAATTCCCACTCAACACCGCAAGTAGCCTCGGATGTCGCGAAACGCGCAGGGGTAAAGCAACTGGTACTCATCCATGTCAGCCCCCGCTACGAAGATGACTCCGTATTGCTTGAGCAGGCAAAGAAAATTTTCCCAAACACTATAGCCGCGCGCGATCTCTTAGTGCTCGAAATCCCGCTTCAAAAGTAAGCTTTAAAAATAAGTATTACAGGCGCCAATGAAAAAGCATTATTTATAAAATATATCCAATTAGGGTTGACAAAGGTGATGATAAGTTGCGTACTTCTCTTTTGAAACCATTTGGTAAATTCATTGCCAAACGTTTAGTTGTTAAATGTAATAAATGTGGGAAAGAAAGACTGATATCCGCCTTCGACCACTACTCTGGGAAGAATGGTAAACAATGCATCAGTTGCAGGACAACTTCCTATCTAATGAAGCCGTTGATTCACCGACTCTTTAGCAAAATGTTCGTTTCTGAAAATGTCGCTAAACAAATTGTGTGCGATCCCGTGATGGCAAAAAGCATGTTGAACGCTGTCAAGGGAATAGCAAAATTTGGCATCAAGACACCACAGCCAACGGGAGTACCAGTGGTCATAGTCTGGAATTTTACAAACCAATGCAATCTTAACTGTTTGCACTGCCATCAGGACTCACACTCCAGTCCGAATCAATCTGAACTGACTACCTCCCAAGCATTTAGGGTGGTGGAAAACATGGCAGATGCTGGATTGAGCATTTTGACCTTCTCAGGGGGCGAACCTCTAGTGAGACCGGATTTATATGAGGTCGCGAAGTACGCCAGCGATAGGGGCATTTTTTGCTCGATCGCGACAAACGGGACGCTCATCACGCCTGAGGTCCCAGAAAAATTGTATCGAGCCGACATAAAGAGCGTGGAAATAGGTTTAGATGGGGCTAGTACAAAAACACATGATTTTCTGAGAAACACGCCCGGAAGCTTCGACGCGACAATTGAGGGGATAAAAAATTGCGTTAAATTTGGAAAATTTCGTGATATAGCAATTGCCACAACCCTCAACAAAATGAACGTAAAGGAGATTTCACATATCGTAGACCTTTGCGAAAAGCTAGGGGCGACGAAATTTTATTTAAACAGGATTATAGCGGCCGGTAGGGGAAAAAATGCAACCCACCTAGATGTCTCCCCGAAAGAAAAAATGGAAGTGCTCGATTATCTTTGCGACCGATTCATTAGAGCTTCTAATGGAAATGGGATCACATGTTATACAAGGGGGATGACCTACTTCGCTCGCCTCTGCCATCAACGCTCAAACGGTAACTTTTTTCCGGTCAGCGAAGCTCTTTCCGGACACGATAGGAGATTTGAAGATGGCTGGATGAACGAAACTCCCAAGATCATAAAGAGCCTTGCGGAGAAATTTGGAGGTTGCTCCTCAGGTCTCACATACGCGGGGTTGAGCGCGGAAGGGGACCTCTTGCCGTGTGTTCCAGCGCCCATGAAATTGGGTAATTTGTTGGAAGAAAATCTGGAGGATATCTGGACAAACAGCGAGCTCCTCAACCACATTAGAAACAGGCAATCGTTGAAAGGGGCATGTGGTCTTTGTACTTACAACGGCATATGCGGAGGGTGTAGGTATACAGCCTACGAGTCGGTGGGAGACTGGCTAGGTACTGATACGTCCTGTCCTTATGGGTCCAAATCATCCTAACGATTGAACGTTATTCAAATTCATAAAATCTAGTGAGGAATCACACTAAAAGCAGGTGGGCTCAGGCTTAAGGTTCCGTTCATCTCGCCTCACGTAACCCTCTTCTCTTCATCGCCCACTTTTTAATAAATCTTAAACTATTTTACATTTTTGTCTTCAAAAAAAGGATAATCGATATTTCCAATTTTGGCCATTTTTCAGCGCCATTGTGTGGATAATTTCAATTATTTAAACGGCTGCACTTTTTTTAAACTCCCGCCCTCGGAAAGGTATCTATCAATAGCCCTCGCGGCTCTTTTTCCATCACCTATTGCCGAAATAACCGTTGCTGAACCACGGATAATATCTCCGCCCGCGAATATTCCCTTCCTAGAGGTCGCGCATGTTTCTTCGTCAACGACAAAATATCCCCATTTGTTTGTATTTACGCCAGTAGCGCTCCTAGCGACGATAGGATTTGATGATGTCCCAATTGCGTCGATTACCATATCCACCTGCATGATGAAGTTAGACCCCTCGATTGGGATTGGCCTCCGCCTCCCTGATTCATCTGGTTCTCCGAGTTTCATCTTGATACATTCCATCCCCGTAACATTGCCTCCCTCATCACCCAGAACCCTTACGGGGAGGGTGAGAAAATCTAGGACTATCCCTTCCTCCTCCGCATGAGCAATTTCTTCACCACGCGCAGGCGCCTCCTCCCGTGTTCTCCTATAGACTATATGCACATCCTTCGCCCCCAACCTCAATGCGGTTCTAGCGGCATCCATTGCCACATTTCCTGCGCCTATAACGGCGACCTTGTTCCCTATCTTAATAGGGGTGTCAAATTCTGGAAATTTGAAGGACCTCATCAGGTTTGATCTCGTCAGGAATTCGTTTGCGGAGTATACGTCGTTTAAGTTTTCACCCGGGATTTGCATGAACTTGGGCGCACCTGCCCCATTGGCAATAAAAATTGCGTCAAATTCCTCAGCCAGTTCATCGATGCTTTTTGTGAGGCCTACGACAAAATCGTGCTGTAACTTTACCCCCAAATCCTTAATTTTTTCCACTTCCCAAGTCACAATTTCCTTTGGCAATCTGAATTCAGGAATGCCGTATGTCAAAACTCCGCCTAGCTTATGAAGTGCCTCGAAAATCGTCACATCATAGCCCATCTTAGCTAGGTCTGAGGCGCAGGTAATCCCGGCAGGTCCAGACCCCACAACCGCGACCCTTTTGCCCTTCATTTTTGTCTCCAATCTCTCCTTAACGTCATTTTTCCTTGCCCAGTCAGCCCCGAAACGTTCCAGCTTACCTATGACTATCGGCTTTCCCTTTTTGTTGAGAACGCATGCTTTCTGACACTGATCCTCCTGGGGGCAAACCCTGCCACAAACCGCAGGCAGGTTGTTTGTCATTAAGATCTCTAGGTACGAACCAGCGAAATCCTCGTCGACTATCTTCCGGATGAATTGTGGTATGTGAACCTCGGCGGGACAACCACTCACGCAGGGAGAATCCTTACACTGTAAGCACCTTTGTGCCTCATATATTGCATCTTCCTTTGTGTAACCAAGCGGGACCTCGTCAAAGTTTTTGATTCTATCTTTAGGATCCTGCTCGGACATCCTGCGTGGAGATCGCTTCATGCGCTCTGGAACTGGTATCATCTCAGCCATCTAATTCACCGCATTCTTTTTTGTAAATATCGAAGCAAACTTTTTCCTGTTGCTTATACCGCGCCAATCTGTTCATGAACTCATGCCAGTCGACCAGATGTCCACTAAACTCCGGACCGTCCAAACATACGAACTTCATCTTATCCCCTATGGTGACCCTGCAGCAGCCGCACATTCCGGTTCCATCTAACATTATGGCGTTCAAACTGACGATCGTTTCCAAATTGTACGGCCTGGTAACATCTGAGACAGCCTTCATCATAGGGGCAGGGCCGACAGCCCATACCCTCTTAACGCCCTTTTCCATCTGAAGCACCTCAGTCAAAGGGTTAGTCACGAATCCCTTTCTGCCGTAGCTTCCATCATTAGTTGTAATTAATAGCTCGTCGCAGACTTTTCTCATCTTATCCTCCATTATGAGTAGCTCCTTCGTCCTTGCACCTATGATTCCTATGACTCTATTACCGGCTTCCTTGAGGGCCCTTGCGATCGGGTAGAGTGCGGCGACGCCCGTTCCTCCTCCTACCACTATAACGGTTCCAAAATTACCGATATCCGACGGGTTACCCAATGGGCCAACCAAACTAAATAGTTCATCACCCTTTTTTAGCCGGGAAAGCCTTGCAGTTGTCTTACCCAAGACCTCAAAAACAATTCGCAATGATCCATTATTCCTATCATAGTCCGCTATTGTAAGTGGAATTCGTTCCCCGCATTCATGAGTCATCAAAATTACGAATTGTCCCGGTTTGGCTCTCTTTGCAATCAGGGGGGCATCAATTTCTAAAGAAATGATGTCCGGTGCTAGCTTGCTCTTAGCAACTATTTTGTACATCTTACCCACCTATTAATAGAATTAAAATACAGGCCGTTTAAAATAAGCTTTTTCCCATTAAACTTGCTTTACGCAGCATCTGACCGGGAAAGCTCAAATTCACAATAAAACATCAAATTAATGAAAATATTATTTTGATAGCATCGTGATCTTTGCTGTAACCAAGCTATCCAGACGAGTCGCGCTCCACTGAATATCCGACATCTTGTATAGGCTTACCATCCCGAGTACGGGGGGCCAGATAATCTATAAGTCGTTCGATATCTGGTGCCTCCAAAATCACTGTAATCGGCCCAAGCGGCGATTCTCCGTTTGTGAAGTTAACCTTACCGACGAATGCGACCTGTTTGTTCAAAGATAGCTGTGTAGAGTTATCCCTCCTGTTCGAACGCATGGCACGGCGAGCCGTGTCTAATATCATCTGTTGCCTCAGGAGCTGATGAAATCGAGATAGAGACTCCATATCTGTTGATTCGCCAGCGAGAAAGTTCCCAGA
The DNA here is from genome assembly GCA_964446015.1 of Hadarchaeota archaeon (SeqCode). Taxonomy (GTDB): domain Archaea; phylum Hadarchaeota; class Hadarchaeia; order Hadarchaeales; family Hadarchaeaceae; genus Hadarchaeum. Next base: position 9,896 of record CAYUMT010000003.1, on the reverse strand, counting down.
TCTTTCAAGGGATAGTGTTGGAAATATCTTTCGCACGGCTGCCTCGATCTTTTCCTGAACCTCAGTAGGCTTAACTTCTACCTCAACGCGCAACCTCAAGGCTCCCCACCGACCACCTTATAAAAATCTAAAACCTTCTCATGAAGCGAGTCGAGAGTCCCCTCATTAATAAACATGACATCTGCAAGTGCAAGCGCATCCCCAAGCCCCCAACTAAGCTCCCTCAGGTCCTTTTCATGGAATTCCATTCGCGTAATTGTGTCATCCGCTCTTTTCCGCGATGATATGCGCGAAGATCTGGCCTTCTCGCCAGCCCATACTGCTATGAGATGAAAATTACCACCAAATGCTCTTCGGAACTCGTTTACCTCGGCTATCCCTCTTATCCCGTCAACCACGACAACTTTCTTTCCCTCCCCAGCTGACCTAACCAATGGGACGCAGCGCCTAGCAACGGAACTCATTCCCTCTTTTTTCCTTAACTCGTTGGACACCCTAGCTACGTTTTTCTCTGTTACCCTTTGGCCGCGTCTTCTGATCTCGTTCCATACGACATCGCCCATCCTCACGCTGGGTATACTAAAATCCGCTAGTGCTCTAGCAATCTCCGTTTTGCCTGACCCTGGCAGCCCAACGATGCCGATGATCTGAAGAGCCATCACAACTCGACCACAATTAGCGTCGTAGTGTTAGTGACTCCAGGGATGCCTCGGATGTCGCCAAAGACCGCTTTAGTCAGTTTTTCTAATGAGTCGACCTCTATGCGAGCAACTATGTCGTAAGGACCCGCGACGGCCTCAGCCTTTTTAACACCATCGATAAGCTTTACCTTCTTGTAGACTTCTGATGTCTTTCCTGGCTCTGCCGAAATTAAACTGTAGGCATTTACCATCTCAACACCTCCAAATAAATTTAGACTGCCAGCTATAAAACCTCTCGTTAATCTATATTATCAACTCAAGACCTAAAGTTCAAAGTAAACAGGCGAGGCTAAAAAAATCATTTCATGTGCATAGATTTAATCAAGCTTTTTTGATAATCAACTCATCTAAATTTTTGCCTTTTGGATTTCCATCTTGACCCCAACCACGCATGCTATAATACTCACTCAACATTAGTTCAAATTGTTCCTTGCCCAATCTAGGCCCTTCAATACCATGCAATTTTTCCTCAAATACTCTGGGAGGTAGAGTATCGTCCTCCCTGGATATTCCATCACGAACTGCCAGCACACGTTCTAGATTGTAAATCCGTTCGCCGATGCCCAACAACTTCTTTTCGCTCAGATTCCTTCCTGTAGTGACAGCCAGTATATTTATCATCTCGTTAACACCTATGGCCCGAGTTCCAAATACGCAAACCCCTAATGAATCCACAACTGCGCGAGCGTTTTGGAGTTCAAATACCAATTTAGCTTTGCCGTCTGTAGAAAATCGGTCGAACTTTGGAGCGAAAACTTCAGCCGTGAGGGTCCATGCCTTTAGGTGACATCCGCCCCTACATGCGGTCGCAAATGCCAGCGCCATTCCCCAAGCCCCGCGAGGATCATAGGCAGGCAACTCCAGGCCCTTCACATGCATTGCGAACTTTTCTGCACCATGGCCAATTTTGTCGGCTGCAGCCATGACGCCATCCGCTAGAAGCCCACCGAGCCCCTCCCGCCGAGCGATCTTATAAATCAGCTCAATCATGGCATCATTGTTACCAAAATTCAAATTTAAGCCATTGATTTCTTGGAGAAGACCGCGCCCATAGCATTCCATTGCAAAACCGATGACATTGCCAGTTGAAATGGTATCCAACCCGTATTGATCGCACAACATGTTTGCAGCGGCTATCGCGTCAAGCTGGTCTACACCACATTGGGGACCAAAGCTCCATATGGTCTCATACTCGGGGCCATCCACAATTGTTCCCGCATATTTGCCATTGTTTACAACGCTGAGTTTACCTGATGCGATTGTACAAGTATGACATGCAGTGTTCCGCCTTACCAGCTGCCTCCGGAACGTCTCGGCGTTAACACTTTCAGCACCTTCAAAAAACCCGTGCTGGAAATTCCTAGTCGGCAACATACGGGCTTCGTTCACCGGTTCGACAAATTGACTACTTCCCCAGCGGGTGAACCTCTGAACCCTTTCGTTGTTTTTCATCTCGATGATGAGTTCCCTCTTAAGAGCCGCTAGGCCATCTTCATCTGCAACTTCGAATCTACCGTGTCCTCTGACCGAGATAGCTTTCAGTTTCTTCGAGCCCATGACTGCGCCGGCGCCGCATCTTCCAAACGAGCCTCCTCTTCCCAATGAGTGCATGTCCACCTGAACCGTGGCGAACCTAACTAAGTTCTCTCCGGCCTGACCAATCGAGGCTACACAAACACGTCGATCCTTAAGCTCTTTTTGTATCCCTATTTGTGTCTCCTCGGCGTTCAAGCCAGAGAGTTCGCCTGCATCGCGTATCTCTGCCTTTCCATCGACTATATTTAACCAAACGAGCTTTTCCGACCTGCCGCGAATCACCAACCCATCGAAACCGGAGAATTTCAACTCAGCTCCGAAAAACCCGCCAGCGGACGAACACATGTAAATGTTAGTCAAGGGGGACTTTGTCACTGCTGACCAGCGTGGGCAAGCTGGGATGGAAGTCCCAGTAGCTGGTCCTGTAGTGAATATAAGGACGTTGCCGGGGGAAAATGGATCAACGCTTTGGTCTAGTTCTTGGTAAAGGATCGCCGCTCCCAAGCCACGACCGCCAATAAAGCCGTTGGTCAGCTTCTCGGGCGTCTCTCGTTCTTCAATGCTTTTCTTCGATAAATCCACGTAGAGAATCTTTCTCGCGTATCCAAACATTCAACTCACTTTTTACAGCAAAACTCTTATTAAAATGATTAGCTAAATAAGTGGCGATTAAATAGATGAGGTTTTGAAATATGAACGCTGAGCGTCTTCTAGAAATGTTAAAAAAGTATGCTGAAAAGCAGGGGTTCCAGCTGCAGCCGGACAATGTATTCCTAGATGAGATAATCAAGGGACTTCTCGAAAATGAGAAGAAGTACGGCTACAGATATTGTCCCTGCCGCACGGTTACGGGTGATAAGGCCCAGGACTCGCGCATAATATGTCCCTGCGTCTACCACAAGGATGAGATAAAGACAATGGGACACTGCCACTGCGGACTTTTTGAAGCAGCGGCGAAATGATTTCATTTGAACGAATTTTCCATATTGACTTTTAAAGGTATTACTTAAGGGGAGAGTTGTGGACCTAAATTTATAAGAGAACCAAATCTAAAAGCCCTACAACCCCTAAAAGAAACACCGGGGCGAAAATTATAAACAACGTACCGGTAATTGCCTTGGAATAAGAATGGCGCAAGAATCGGAGTATTTTATTACCCGCGGCTACGGTTATCCCCATCAAAAGCAAGTAAGCAAGTATTGCGCCAATGAAAACAAAAACCGGAGCCTGCTTGCCGGAAAAATAAAGAGTGGAGAACTAAAGTAACCGTATAATGCTCTAGTCATTATAGGGGCAACTTTAGGAACTAGTCGTAAAGGTAGTGCATTATTCTTTAATCTCACTTTATATTCTCAATACTAAATTTTTTGACCGATTCATTGATACCAAGATCATGGAGCAACTTATTTATCTCATCAGTTGCTGTTTCAATTGCCTTCTCTTCGTCCAATCCAGAGTCCACCAGTTCATACGCCCTGATATCCCTATAAACCTCTAAATTGGCGATTACATCTTCAGAGGTAATCCTACCTATAGCAACGCCCGCATGAATCATCACCAGCTCACCAGGGGAGATCTCCCTCATGCCGACCAAGACGTCTCTCCTTACACCACCTAAATCTACTGTTGCAGTTTGACCGACAACGCTTAGCACCCTTGCCGGAACTCCCCAACACATGCTAGGCACCTCCCCCGCGATCTTCGGATTTAATTAAACCCATGCCACCATGCCTTGCCCAGACGTTGCAGGTTCCCTCGGATGATACCATGCACGGCCCCCAAGGCCTCATTGGCGTGCAGCCACTCATGAACATCCTGCAATCAGTGGGCTTCGCTATACCCACCACCACCTCACCACATTTGCAATTGAGGGGCATGTCACCCTCCAATTTGGCCCCAGTCCCCTGCCCGAGAGTGGAACCGCTGGGCTTCATGTCAGGCAGGCCAAAATACCCCAACGCATCATACTTATCGAAGAACTCGCCCTTGAGCTTGAGCCCGCTATCGGGTATAAAACAAAGACCACGCCAAGCCGAATCGGCCTTCTCAAAGACCTTATAAATCGCCTCCTTTGCGTATGTGTTACCTTCCCAACTGACGAGCCTCCTGTAGCCTATCTCTATATCAGGCCTGTGATTCTTTATCATCAGTAATATCTCGGCAATCGCCATCAGGAGATCTATCGGCTCAAAGCCTGCAACGACGGTCGGGAGCCCGTGCTCCCGGGGGAGGAATTCCCACTCCGAAGCGCCAATTACTGTTGAAACATGACCCGGGGCAATCACGCCACGTATCGGAAGTAGACCAAGCTCCTGATAAAGCCTGATGGTATATTTCATGGCAGGAGGAGTTAGTCTCAGGGAATTTAAAAACTTAAGATTTTTGGGCACCATTTCACCTTCCATTGTCAAGGCGTAGCTGGGCGCTGTAGTTTCAAAACCTATTCCGAAGAAGACGCCGGTATCTCCGTTCAAGCTAGCGTCCTTAACTGCATCTAAAAAACTGTATACCACCTTAACTTTTCCTCCATTGGCCTTAGCCTCCTCAAGGCTAGCTGGATAATCGGACCTCACGCTTCGAAGCCTCAACACATCACCATACGTGTAAACCACGGTTCCCTCCGCCGCAAGCTTCAGGGCAATGTCGACGTAGTAAGATGGAGTAACGCAAACTGGACAACCTGGACCAGCCACCAAGTCTAAAGATGGCGGCAATAGCTCCCTGATACCATATCGCGTAGTAGTCCATTCGTGGGTGCCGCAGAAGTTCATTATTTTGATAGAGTCCCATTTTTCCCTCTGGTTAATAGCGTCAACGTACTTACGTATAGTTTCCTTGAGCTTCAAAGCCATGGGTAGATTCTGCCTGAAAATCTCCCTTATACTCTTCTGATCCAAACGCAGAGCCTCCATGAATCAACACCTGCATATAGCGGGATAAGTTCTAATTTAAAGCTGAACTTTGACAATTTAAGACTTAAATTAATATGTTGGAGGCTTAAAATTGCCAAATTTAAAAACCTTAAAGAAGAATAATATGGGCGATGCTTAACTGAACCAACCAATTATGGACTAGGGGAAAAAAATGAAAAATTGTTTAGTAGCTAAGAGAGAATTTTTAGAGCTAATTAACAATGAAATCGGGAAATGTAAAGAAGTCGTATCCCCTGTAAAACATGAGAACCAATGTAATTTCAAGAGAATAAAATCCACTGAGGGAATAGTTTGGGGAAGCCCTCAAACGGTGGCTCCTCCAAAATCTTTCGTTTTTCCACAGGAGGAGCAGTTAATTGAATACGAAATAGATGCCGAGATCAAGACACAGGCAAAGGTAGAAGCGACGCCATTGGTTATACTCGGTATCCATCCCTGTGATATCAATGGTATTTCGCTTTTAGATAAAGTCTTCA
>CAYUMT010000003.1:0-4150 GCA_964446015.1 Hadarchaeota archaeon (SeqCode) | reverse complement strand
GTGTTTCAGCTGCGGGTCATGCAACATGGTCTGTCCAACTTGTTATTGCTTCGACGTTAGGGATTGTGTGGATTTAGATCTGCGGCATGGAAACCGTTCGCGCTCATGGGATGGCTGTCTTCTCACGGATTTCACCAGAGTGGCTTCGGGAGAGATATTTAGGGAAGACAGAGGGGCGAGATTGCGCCATAGGACCAACAGGAAGGACTGGTACCTGTTCGAAAAATGGGGAAAGAGCTTTTGCACAGGATGTGGTAGGTGTGGAAAGGCCTGTCTCACGAAAATCGTCGATCCATTGGATATCGCTAATGAAATTTACGAAAGGGGTGTAAAAGGATGACCATATACGAACCCGAAATAGCCAAGATAAAAAAGGTTCACCAACTGACGAAGACTGAACGCTTGTTTGATATAGAACTCATTTCTGGAAGAAGTCTTGGGCATGAGCCAGGACAGTTCGTTGAGCTATCGATCTTCGGTGTTGGAGAAGCTCCTATTTCCATATCGTCAGCACCCTCCAGTAAACCAGACTTTGAACTCTGCGTTAGAGAGATCGGCAACGTCACCAGCGCCTTGCATCGTGGGAAACCAGGAGATAGGGTAGGTATTCGTGGCCCATTTGGTAAAGGCTTTGAAGTCGAGCATTTCATGGGCAAGGACATTCTATTTATAGCCGGGGGGCTCGGACTAGCCCCTCTACGCTCTCTTATCTGGACTATCTTGAATTCTAGAAAAGATTATGGAAAGGTCTACATCCTATACGGCGCAAGGAGACCTCAGGAACTTCTTTTCAAGGAAGAGTTGAAGGTATGGGAAGAGAGGGATGACGTCGAGTATCTTTCAACGGTTGACATCGGAGACGAAACTTGGCAGGGACACGTTGGGGTAATCACAACCCTCATACCTCAAGTTCAATTTGATCCTAAAAAGACCCAAGCAATAATCGTCGGTCCACCGATCATGTATCGTTTTGCCATCAGGGAGCTGAAAGCCCATAGAGTTCCCGATGAAAACATCTGGGTATCGCTTGAACGAAGGATGAAGTGCGGAGTGGGTAAATGCGGGCACTGTCAGATAAACAATATCTATGTCTGCCAAGATGGACCGGTTTTCAACTATAATAAAATTAAAAATTTACCGGAGGCCATATGATGGAAAAACCAAAGGTCGCATTTTTCGAGTTTACCTGCTGTGAGGGATGCCAATTGACCGTGCTTTCCCTAGGGAATAAACTTCTCGACCTTTTCAAGTCAGTTGATATAGTTAACTTCCGTGAGGCGTCCAGCTTCAAGGGACAGGATTACGATATAGCGTTCATTGAGGGTTCGATAGCCTCCTCCCAAGACATCGATAGAATCAAGGAGGTGCGGAAGAGGGCCAAGATATGTATCGCCCTTGGAGCATGCGCCCACATCGCTGGAGTCAACGCGATTAAAAACTTTCGAAACCAGCAGGAACTCAGGAGGGGAACATACGGGGACAAGGCATGGGCTTTTGATTCCATATTAGCTCAGCCCATCGATGCCGTCATTAAGGTGGATTACGTGATCCCGGAGTGTCCCATCGACAAAAAGGAGTTCTTGCGCATCACTTCTTCAATTCTAAACGGCTCTAAGCCCTTTGTCCCGGATTATCCAGTATGCGTTGAATGTAAGATGAAGACAAATGTCTGCCTTTACCATAAACCCAATCCAATCATCTGCATGGGACCGATAACTAGGGCGGGATGCGGGGCAGCCTGTCCATCCGCAGGCAACGCCTGCGAGGGATGTAGGGGATTAGTTCCAGACCCGAATTTGGAGGCATTCGAATGGCTATTGGACGAATATGGCATATCGACGGAGGATAAATTCAGATTCTATCGGATGTACAACGGATTGATGGGGTGGAGAAAATGAGCGGAAAGGACACTAGTATCTACGTCCATCACATCGCTAGGGTTGAAGGTCACGGAAACATCGTAGTTGACGTAAAGGGCGGGAAGTTGAAGGATGTCAAACTTGAGATAGTCGAGTCCCCCCGATTTTTCGAGGGAATGCTGGTTGGAAGGCGTTTTCCCGAGGCCGTCCACATCACGAGCCGTATCTGTGGTATTTGTGCCGTCTCACACACGACTGCCTCCATAAAGGCCATTGAAGACGCCTTGGGTATCCAACCCACCCAGCAGACGGAAACCCTGCGGAAAATTTTAATGGCAGCGGAAATTTTAGATTCTCACGCCCTACACGCCTTCTTCCTAGCTGCCCCAGATTTCATCGGCACGCAATCGGTGATCCCATTAGCATCCACAAACCCACAAATCGTGAAAACGGCTATCAACCTAAAAAAACTTGCACACGATATCTGCGACACTATGGCTGGTCGACATACCCACCCCATTTCCCTGACCGTTGATGGTTTCACCAATTTAGTGACCGAGGAACAGATGCGGGGTCTGCTCTCCAAAGTAAAACAAACCATTGAAAATGAGGTCCCGATGACAATTGAGTTTTTCTCCAAACTGAAGGTGCCACAATTTGAGAGAAGGACCGATTACACATGTTTGTTCCACCCGGATAACTATGCCCTGTACGACGGGGTGATAAAATCCTCCGAGACGGGAAAGTACAAACATAGGGACTATAAGTTGAAAATCAACGAAAATGTCGTTGTCCATTCCTCAGCGAAACATGCATACGGTCCAGTTAAACCGTATATGGTCGGTGCCCTCTCCAGATTCAACAACAACTTCAAGCAACTCATGCCAAAGGCCATGGAAGCTGCAGAAAAGCTCGGACTGGGGGCGCCAAGCTACAACCCTTTCCACATCAACATTGCGCAGGTAGTTGAGCTTGTCCATTGTCTGGAATCCGCAGGGGAACTTATCGAGAACCTGCTATCACAGGGCATAAAGGACGAGAGGGAGGAGAGGCCACCGATTGCAGGTTGGTCAGCGAAGCTTCCAAAAGTTGAAAAGAGTTTGGGCGTGGGTGTGGTTGAAGCTCCACGAGGACTTCTCATCCACGAGTATAAACTAAATGACGATGGCCTAATAGAATCGGCAAACTGCATAATACCAACGGCACAAAATTTGGCCAACATCGAGAGTGACATGAGAAAATTGGTGCCGGAGATACTAGATAGACCTAAAGATGAGATAACGCTACTTTTGGAAATGCTCATTAGATCTTATGACCCATGCATTTCCTGTTCTACACACATGCTGAAGGTCGATTTCATTGAATGAAAATAGGCTCATAATCGGGCTGGGAAATATCCTCCTGAGGGACGAAGGCGCGGGAATAAGATGCGTTGAATACATCAAGAATAGGGGTTTGAGTCAAGACATAAAGATATTAGATGGGGCCACCATGGGGCTCGACCTGCTGGAGGAGATAAAGGGATTTGAAAAGGTAGTGATAGTGGACGCAGTGGACATGGGGAAAGAACCGGGTTACATAACTAGCTTCAGCGCAGAGCAGGTCCAACCTAACTCAACTGGTAAAAAATTTTCATTGCACGAGATTGGTCTGGCTGATGTCATAGGGGTCGGCAAGAAAATCGGTTATAATTTTGATAACGTAAGGATCGTGGGTATTCAACCAAAGGAGACCTCAAGGGGCGACAGCTTAAGCGAAACTATTAAGGAAAAATTGCCATACCTAGCGGAAAAAGTTTTAAGAGAAATAAATAATTAAATGTGAGGGGAAAATGAAGATTACACCGGAAATCTTAAGGATAATGGACATCTTCGAATTCCTCAAGCTCGATGAACTGGAGGACATCGCTGAGTTGGCTAAATTCGAAGAGTTCAAACAAGGCGAACTTATCTTTAAAGAGGGGGACTGGGCGGAAAATATATACATGGTCTTAGAAGGTAGGGTTTCAATCGAGATAGAAGTTTACCCTGGAAAAAGAATTCCAGTCTATACAATGACCAAGGGCAGATTTTTTGGGTATCCATCCCTGCTTCGTACCCGTAGGTTCACCACTTATGCGCGCTGCCTGGACAACGTTAAAGTCGTGACAATCTTGGCAGACGAAATGGTGGATAAAATCTTTAAAAAAGATTGCCGACGGGGATATCTAGTGATGAACAAGGTTGCAGAACTCATTTCAAAGAGACTTTCCGATACCCGTATGCAACTCCTATCCCTGTTGTAAAAGGCAT
>CAYUMT010000002.1:0-49238 GCA_964446015.1 Hadarchaeota archaeon (SeqCode) | reverse complement strand
TACTCTTCATAGTGTTTTTGGGCTTATCCATAGTCATACATGAAACTTTTCACTTGGTCATGGCACGAGCCCTCAACTATGAGGCAAATGTCTTCTACGGTATAGAACTGGCCAACGTTTACGGCTTCGTTCGCGTAACGCCACTTCCACAGAACATGATCGATGTCATACTCATATTTTCCGCCGGCGGATTGGGCGCGGCTGCTATTTTTTACATACTCTGGTACGCCATCGAGGATATAATCGCCAAGCTTCTGCTGTCCTTTTTCACCTTCATGCAACTGGCTTACGGCGTCCTAGAGCCGATGTACGCCCTAGGGATCGTTCAAAGGGCTTGGTTGGGCATCTTGCCCTTAGTGGTCGGAATGACAGCGTTGATAATTTTCAGGATAATCTATTGGCGTTCGGGTTGGTGGTGAGGCAAAGGCCCACGTTTTTGACAAAATTTTCAACCGATGGGCTATTCCTTAAATATGATCTTCAGTTCTTTCTTACCCAATGCTAAATTTTTCGACATAAGCCTATTCTCTATCCAGCAGGCGTTCATTATTGCAGTTGGCACGATGCAAGTAGCACTTACGTTACAATCGGAAGCCTTCTTCATTATTTTACTATCAGCCATCTTGTACAAATCCTTGGTCTCTACCTCGTTCAAATCATCGTTGTACTTTTTGATGAAGGAGCAACCACTGTCCAATTTAACCTTTGTCCTATTTCCCTCCCTGTTCACTGTAATCAAGGTTTTATATCCGCAAACGGCGGCATCTGCGAGTATTTTTGTGGTCATCTTAGCTATCTCTATCTCAAGACTATTAAATCCACCTAAGCACTATTTTTTACTTTGAGGCCTTTTAATCTTTGTTGATTTAGCCACTAGGGTTTGCTGATTGCCATAAGAAATCAATTTTCTTCTTTCCAGATTGTTATGGAAAATGGGCGGGGGACAAATTAGGAGTGAATCAAAGGGAAACTTTAAAACAAAAATCAAATTTAACATATATATAATGATGAGCTAAATTGAAAAAAGCGAGGTTTACTATGAAATCTGTGGATAAAAGCAGCAAAAATAAAAGGCTAGGGTTGAGATATCGAGACCCCAATATCCAAATTATTTTTGGTATCACTTTAATAGCTATAATGGGAAATGCCATTATTACTCCGGCTTTTCCAAAGATAGTACAAGAGCTGAAAATATCTACTCAGGAAGTAGGATTACTTATATCAGCATTTACCCTCCCAATGATAATAATAGTCCTTGCCCTTGGAGTCCTTGCTGATCGTTTTGGAAGAAAGAAAATCATTGCCCCATCACTTATGTTATTTGGCATTGCTGGGGGCGCCTGTGCCTTTGCCCGTGATTTTAATATTTTACTGATATTGCGTTTTTTACAGGGGATAGGCGCGGCTTCATTGTTTCCCCTCAGTTTTACTGTTATAAGTGATATTTATTCAAGCAAGGAGTTCACCAGGGCCATGGGTTACAACGTTGGTATCGCCTACTTGGGCAATTCAATTTATCCTTTCATCGGCGGAGCACTAGGAACTCTGGCTTGGTACTTTCCTTTTTTTATTTTCTTCACAGCCATCCCAATTGGACTTTTAGTCCTGTTTTCGCTAAAAAACCCGGAACCTAAAAAAGATCGCCAATTAAGGAAATATTTAAAAAATGTTTGGTTAAGCATGAAAAATAGCCAACTGCTTGCAATATTTATTATAGCTATTATTACTTACATTATCTTTTCTGGAACATATTTAACCTATCTCCCAATCTGGATGGAACGTTCACTCGGCGCGTCTTCTTTTATAATCGGACTAATTATCTCAATAATGCCTTTGACGGCCTCGTTTGCTTCCTCAAAATTTGGAAAATTGGCCAAAATCTACCCGGGAGGAAATCTTTTCAAAGCGGCCTTTATCCTCTATTCTTTGGCTCTGATTACTATACCATTTGTTTCTAGCCCTTGGATGCTTCTGCTTCCTATGGTAATATTTGGAATTGCACATGGCATCAATGATTCAGCTCGGCTCACAACTTTAACAAAATTGTCCCCCATAAAACAACGCGCTGCATTTTTGTCTTTAGATGAAATGTTCTTGCTGTTAGGAATTACCTTGGGGCCCATTATAATGGGAACAATTTTTAGCGTATGGGGAACGAGCAGCGTTTTTTATATTGGGGCAATCTTTTCAATCACCGTTTTTTTATTGGCAGCTATAACTATACAGTAAATTCCAGGTCTAACTTTACACTTTACGTTTTTATCTAACCGCACCTCCTTTTTAGATGGTGGAAAGTAGATAATGATGAACAGTCGTTATTTGACCCGAAATAAATCTAAACGAGATATTACAGAGGATTCGAGAGTAGGAACACCTCTTTATGCCTCTCCCCTTATAGCGCGAAAAGTTGGGGTAAAAATGACGTTGGATTGGATTATAGGTAGGAGTACACAAGTGTAATCTGGGGATATATTGAAGTATAAACGAGCTGGTGACATCGTAGTCGTTCGATTGGACGAAGATGAGCGCGTGATCGAAAATTTGGAAAAGGTCTGTCTCAAGGAGAAGGTGAAGAGCGGCGTCATATTATCAGCTGTCGGCGCGATGAAGAAAGGCACCCTAATCTATAGACGGGGCCACAAGGGAGACTTCACCGAGCACCTTGAAATCGTCGGCAACGGCAACATCGGCAGATTCCAAGACAAGCTGAAAATCCATTTACATATCGCTGGGGGTAATGAAAAAAACGTCAAGGCCGGTCATCTAGTGGAAGGGGTGGTAGCTTTTTTCTGCGAGCTTGTAATACAAATATTGCACGGCTTTACCATGGAGAGAAAATTGGATAAAGGCCTGCTATCAAAAGAGGTGCTTAATCCCTTCGTGCTGGAGCCATAATTTATGACATGAAAATCGACGTTTCTTACCTGCCTTATTCAAGTGTCTGATGGTCTTTGTATCACATTTACTTTTGGCCTAGTTCAGCAAGTGGTTATTTAGCCTCCTTGTTTTCTTCCAATATCCCGAGCACATTGCCATCCGGGTCCGCGAACGTCGCGATTTAACAAATCGAAGGCACTGCCGTCTTGGGGCTTATTACCTTACCGCCAGCATCTCCTATTTTCTTGATGTACTCATCGACGGACTCCACGAGTATGAAGTTGGTGATCCTCTCCTCAGGACGCTGCCTCTTCGCCATCCCCCCATTAACTCCCATTTCAGTAGGGTTTCCCTTTTCGTCCACCGGGACCGTATTGATCATCCAGTATTCAATTGATCCTGGGAGTTTCTCAATCTTCCATCCAAATATCTTCTCATAGAATCGCTTGAGCTTTCCAGGACTATCTGCAGATATATCAAAACGCACGATCGTGTGGTTCATTCACCCCCTTAATTATTTTGAACCAACTGTATAAAAAGTTAGAAAAGCTCAATCGCTATATTTTGAATCGAAGATTAATATTTGAAGTGTTAAATAAAAATTTGGGAACCCGATGAAGATTGATTTTCTTAAAGAGGATGAGAGTGGTATAAATGGTTAAGGTCATTGTATCAAAATTCGGCGATGTCGAGGAAAAGAAAGCGGGGAGGATAATTGAAATCCTAGATGAGTGCTACCGGCGGCTAGATCCCCTTGAGCTGCAGCTGGTCGATCTGTACCTATTCAAAAGCTCCCGCGCCCTGAACGCATTTCTTTCGAGAGAACGTTCTATGGTTGGCGTTGTCTCCGCACCCTTCGATGAATCGTTTTTCGCGACTCATGATGCCTGGCGGGGAACTTCAAGGATAATGGTTTGTCTTGAGAGGATGGATGACCTACCAGAGCTAGTTCGGGTCGGCATTCTGAGACACGAGGCCGGGCATTCGGTCTTGCACGGCTCCTTAGAATATTATATTTTCTCGACCCCTCAACCTCTAGCTGAAGCATTGGATAAGTTTGCCTTTACAAAAAATTTCTCTTTTGACCTACTGTATCTTATCTCCACCGCTGTAAAGGACTTCGAGGTCACGAGGCTACTATTGGACAAGGCGTACTTCGATGATCAGGTAGCTTACTCAAGGTTCTTGCTCTCTACAACAAAAGAAGACCTGACCGTATGGCAAATTGCTGAGGGAAATCCTTTGGGTATGGCTTTATGCTTAGTAGGACGGTTGAAGGAGTTAGCCTGTGCAGCTGCATTGTTTTCAAGGGTCGAGGAATCTGAGATAATCAGTTGGGTGAAGGCCGAACTTTCCTACTTACCAGAAAAAATCCTAGTAAACTTATTGAAAGTTATGCTGAAATTTCCTAAGGCTACGACTAGCGACACGTCCAAAAATGTGGAAGAAGCTACGAAAATCCTTGTCGAAGACTTGCTGAACCCATTGTTTGAAAAACGCAAGGAATCGGAGTAGCTGTTTCTATCGGGTAAATATGTGTAAAGTGGGTTGGGATAAGATATCTGCAGTTCACCGGCTAAACTTTTAAATTTGTAAGATTGGTTATGTAAAACCTTGCCCAAGAGAATGCTAAAATTGAACCAATTATATTTGCGGCAACCACTCCTGCCCAAACTCCAATAAGCCCCAAGTTTAAGCCGAGTGCAAAAACGACCGCAAATATTGGGGTTAGTATAAGGGTCCTTAGAGCCGTTACAATTAGGGCATTTACTCCCTTTCTGGTTCCCTGAAAAACTGAGGAGGAAAGCATCCCAAGCGAAACCGCTGGATAAAAAATACACATTATCCTGAGGAAAAATATTAAACTGGGTGCGAGATGCGCCGACAGTTCGGATTGTGTAAAAATGGCCGCTATCTGGGGGGCAAAGATGAAGGTCGCTGCCGCTATCGCTGTTTCGATTATAAAACCGATCTTTACCGAGTAGGTGTGGGAAATATTTAACTTCTCAAATGACCTTTCACCAAATGCGGCCCCGCTCACTGTTACAACGGCAGTAGCGATGCCCAACAACGGCAATATGGCAATGTTCGCCACGCGCCACCCGGTAGTATATACCGCCACGCCATCGGTACCCCCCGCCGCTACCAACACAATTATAAAATTTGTTATCAAAATCGACAGGGACATGGAGACCTGAGCCATCGAAGCTGGCAACCCTACCCCAAAAATCTCCCTGACGATTCTCCTGTTGAACTTGAAACCCCTGAATTTAAACGAAACGTAAGTGTTCCTCCTCAGAAACAGCCAGTAAACCATTATGACGCTCGTGACGACCAAGGACAACACGGTCGCCCAAGCGGCGCCTGCGACCCCCATGTCGAACGTGTAAATAAAAATGGGGTCCAGCACTATGTTTAGAAAAGATCCCAGAGTTATGGCGTACATCGATCTCTTAACGTCGCCCTCCCCCCGAAGTATCGAGTTAACCATGTTTGTGAAAAAGATGAATATGGAACCAGCGAAGATTATACTTCCATATGCCGTGACCATATTCACTATCCTACCGGCCCCCAACAGCATGAAGATGTTTTCAGCGAAGATGAAAAGCGGGACGGAAAAAACAACTGTGGATAACAGAACTATTACTATTGAATGGACGGCCACGCTATCTGCGCCAGCCTTATCCATCGCGCCAATTTTACGCGATATTGCAGATCCGGAGCCCACACCAAGGCCAGTTGAAAACGCGATTGCCATGAAGAAAAGGGGAAAGACGAAGCCGATCGCGGCGAGTGCATCAGCGCCTAGACCTGAAACCCAAATCGCATCGACCAGATTATAAAGCGTGTACATCGACATGGCCACTATAATCGGCAACGCGAGTTTGACGATGGCTTTCTTAGGCTCCCCGAGAATGGTATTAACGCCCTCCGTTCTCATCTCTAACGATTTTGAACCGGGAATGACATTCTGTCCTTCATCGCCCATCGGATCACCATCTCACACCTATCAGGCAAATCACTTTTCACGATCTAAACGCGATTATTTTTTCAACAATATGACACTATCATTTCTTCTTCCATTTATCTCTATTTGCCAAACCCATTATCATATATACAATTCCTATGGCAGTTATCCCCAACATCCCTGGATTTCCTATTGTTATCGACATTACTATCCCTAAAGGTAAGAAAGAGATTCCCATTGTGAAAAAAGCTCTATGATCCGTCTCCTTATATTTTCCTTCCTTCTTCCTCTTCCAAGCTATCAATGCGGTAATAATCCCAAGGAGCAATCCTAGAACTACCAATATTACGACGATTCCAGACAATTCTATCATGCCCATCCCCTAGAGGTTTACTTTAGAGTACTTAAGTTATACACGTGTTGATTGTTTTATAGAATATTTTTTAGGGGTGGAAAGGGAACCACTTTGTTAGCTTTAACTTCCACATTTCAGTCTAGCAATATAAATTAGATTTTTCGTAAAAGTTTTTTAACTGGTTGCGTCGGGTCTGGGGCAAGCTTTAGTCTCAGCTTCCTCTAACTTATGGAGAGATTTGTATGTTGCCGCCCATAAGCATGCCGGCCGAGTGGTAGTACGCCTTTGGGTTCAGCATCAGGGTGCTGGGATTGGTCGGGTCGAAGAGACCGGGCGACCAGCCTCCCGGTTGCGTGTGACCGGTTGGTTCCCAGAGCGAGATGTGGAGCTCATCCATGTTGCCGGGCTCGCCCCTATCGTAGACCACCGCATGGAACCACCAGCCTTTCTCCCACCCCATGCCTCGATCCACGTAGGCTACTCCTTCCAAGACCGCCTTCTTCTCATTGGGGACAGGTGGGCGTATCTGGAACCGCCAGACGTGATGGCTCCTAACTTTGACGATGCCGGTGCCACCCATGTAGTCCCTGCCGATGTATTCCAGAGAGCCGTTGGGCCCGTAGTTCCATTTGTCCACAGGGTTGTGGTTCCCGTGGTTGACGGCGAAGCCAAAGTTGTTTCGGTAGCCCTTGGAGTAGAACCATCCGCCGCCGGAAGCCGACGGGGCCATCACCGTGGCCGATGCCATGGAGCTGGCGAGAAGGGCCAATAGAACGGCAAAACTGAGACACAGAATAATCTTTCTCATTTCAGCCTCCTAGTTACATTTATTTTTCTTCTTATATATATTAACTGATTTTTGTCATTAATTTTTCAGTTTAAATTGAAAGTTAAAATTTAACTTTTTTTTGACGTTTCCTCCGCCTCGAATAACCGATAAGCAATCTGGTATCTCTATTTTGGCAAATAGGCATTTATCAGCCTTTTTCAGTCATGGAGAGCAAGATTTGAGGAGTTTGATTGAGGGGGTGGAAATGGGTGGTGT
Source organism: Hadarchaeota archaeon (SeqCode) (assembly GCA_964446015.1). GTDB lineage: Archaea > Hadarchaeota > Hadarchaeia > Hadarchaeales > Hadarchaeaceae > Hadarchaeum. The sequence goes on along the minus strand of CAYUMT010000002.1, from coordinate 41,993 downwards.
TGGGGATTAGATTACTAATCACTTCGTTTCCGTAAGAGCAGGAAATCGTTTAGCTAATTCAATAACGGTCCATCCAACATAATCCACGAACTCTATTAAAGCCCTCTGGAATTTGGAATAATCTAGATTTTCAACTTCAAGGTATCTACCTATTCCTATCGATCCGTCTGACCACATTCCAAAAGTAAACCCAAATTTGAAATTCCGAATTAGTAATTCTCTATATAATGAAAGAAGTTCTACCTTTTCCGAAAGCTTAAACAATGTGTTCGAAAACTGAACTTGGGGTCCTTGAGAATCTGTATATACAATAGTTAAAGCAATTGGTATCCCACGATATGACATTTCAGTATTAACTCTGTAGTATTCTCCCAAAACAAAAGGGTTACCTAGTTTCGGAGTATTCTTGTCAAACTTTTTTATAAAAGCATTCATACGTTTCATAAAAACTTTCATGTTGGCTGGAAGTTTCTTTTCATGAATTGGTTTTTCTAATTTTGGTAGGTCCAGCTTTTCTTTATCCGGGCGTTTGCCTTTTCTTTTACTGAAAATGCCCATATTATCCATTTAAGGTTCTATTCATTAGTTTATAAAAGTTTAATACGTTTTATGAATCACCTTTCTTTTTTCGTCTTAGTTTCGGAAAATTGGGGAAGGCCCTATATATGGCTCTAGACATTTTCTCCTTTATCGGGACCGCAGGTGTTGGTTTTTTATCTTCATTAGATTTGACCGCAGGTTGTTTTTTAATGCCACCATTACTTTTTTCTTTTGCTTCCTGATCAATTTCTACCAAATTTCTAAGTAAACGGTACGTTTCTTCTGATGGTGTTACAAAAACACCTGATATCTTGGCGGTATCGAAAGGAGGCTTCAAAATTTGTTTTAAATTTCCTAAATCATCAACCACTTTTGTTTCAGTAACAATTGAGTTTCCATCTGCTCTTGCTTCCCTGATGATAGTAAAATCTTTTCCTAGTTTCTCTGCTATTTGAACTTGCTGTCCTTGAATTGGAGACGGAATATACTTAAGATAAAGCACATAGTGTCCATCCTCGAACTCCTTGATTGGTATTTTCAAGAAACATTCTGGACACACCCAAAATGGTTTCAAATCATAATCTTCTAATTCTTTTAGGTTAATTATTTGAAAAAACATATTTGGCATGCTTGTACCTGGTATATTCGGTATATATCTGCCACACCATTTGCATTTTGTTCCTTTTAAATCCTTTTTCATAGATTAGCACGCTTCATTTATGACTTTAAAAATTCCTCTATAAATCGTTTCTTTTTGATGGTGTAAAGATATAGAGTAATAGATATTAATTCTTGAAGATTTAGATTAAGAAACGATTTAGATAGAGAAGCACTAGAATTAGAATCATTATTGTGATTATGATCAATGCAAGACTCAGAGAGCGATACGATTTAGGTTTAACAGGCTTTTGAGGTGAACCCCTTATCCCAGGTTCAACACGCTTATGCCCAGTTAAATGATCCAACGCTCTCCCATATTTTTCAATATCTTCTTTCTGCTTTTGTTTCATGTAATCGTAATAAGGGGGACAAGGATGGCTAGGTCTTCGCCAGTCATCCATATACAACCTACCCGCAATTCCCTTTTTCTTAGGGTTAAATAGTTTTGGTAATGTGGGATTAATGTGCTCTTTACAGAAAAGTTCCCCGCAATATTTACACCTAACAAGATTAGTTTTTTGTTTGCACGAGTGATAAGAACAAACTTTCCTTTTTCTAGTCTTTTTTGTGGATTTGACAGGAGGGCTAGGCGTCCGTCTTTTACCACCATCTATGACTACCCCTCCGATTGAATCAGCCCAAGCCCCGATTTCAAGCTCCGCCTGTGTTTGTGCATGTTTTCCGTTATGACCGATCGCGACTATGTGAGCCACTTCATGGGCAGCAACCTTTTCAATCTCGTCTAGCGTAAGTTCTTCTAGTTTCTTTTTCCAAATGCAAACTATCCTTTCTGCGACGTGGATATGTGCGGTCTCATCCCTAGAAAAAGGACACGGCTCTTCAGTTATGGAGACCTTTGGCGGGCAATCAAGGCCCAATCTCTTAGAGCATCTTCTAACAGCGTTTTCAAAAGCCACCCGTTTCATATCATAAAGGGTCATTAATCATGCTCCATGAATCTTATCAGAAAGGATACACTAGATTACCCCGGCAACATGAACCACAAACTTCTCAGTATCCCTTGAACCTTCGTTGCAAGTCGCTGTAACTGTGAAATAGTGGTCACCTTTCCCTACAGCAGACGGTAAAACGAAATGAAAGGATTCAGAATCTCCAGGTGATAAAGTCTCAATAGACCAGTCCAAAGTTCCGCCAAATCCAAAACCTTCGTAATTAAGTAGAAGTTTTACCTCCGTGGCCTCGGCATTGCCTACATTGCTAACTGTAACATAACCATCACAAGGATCCAAAATTTGAATAACATCCATATCATAATTTGCCGATACTTCCAAGTCAGGCCTATAAACGTGTGTTCCAGGTATCAACTCGGTTTGTTGTGTAATGATGAAAATTACAACCAATACGATTACTATGCCGAGGGCCCAAGCCTTTTTCCCCATGCATATCTACACTCATTTATTTTTCTTTCACGCTAATAAGTCATGGGGGGGGGGTCAAAAAGAAAAATGTGAGTGGATGAGAATTCAGACATTAAAAATTTTTTAAACGTCTGCCCAATCCCAATAGTCCCACTCGATATCCATTGCCTCGCCGAATTTTGGGCAGTTTGTTGCATCTAAATCTACCCACTCTGGAAAGCTGGATGAATGACGAACGTCGGCTGCGGGTAAGTACAGCAGATTAGCTGCGTGAGCCCCTAGGTCCTCTTTTTTAAGATAAATTATCCTAACGTTGAATCCAGCGGCCTTATAGAGCGACGCTAGAACTAAAGAGTAATTTACACATATGCCCTCCCGCTCATAAAGAGTTTCAACAGGGTATTCTATTTGGTCTTCTAAGCTAGTTAATGGAATTTTGTAATTCGTGCCGGAAATAGTGACGTGTTTGACTTCAGAGCGATACGATATCCAATTTCTAACCCAATAATAGATTTCTTTTGCCTGTAACTCGCGGTCGCCCGAGTGACGAGCAGTCAATTCATTCATTATTGTTTTTATTGTCTTTGAATCAGGGGTAACAAAAAGTTTGATAGCTGCTGCTTCATCTCCTATGACCATGTAAAAAAACCAGGCGGGTGATTTCAAAAGTTCGGATATATCAATCAACCCTTTTTCTAATTCATTGAGATTTAGATGTGGCGTAGCATCAAAAGGCTCCACGTTAACGTTGAAACTCTTGTTGGTTTGTGCAGAATCAGAGCCATATGAGTTTGAAGCAGAAACTTGAACACTTGCGCTGTATGTCCCAATATCGCGCGCTTGAGGCGCAGTCACATTCACTGTTTTACTTTCTCCTTTATCCAAGCTCAACGATCCCGTCTGTGGTGCTGTTTCAAAGATGGTATAGCTGACTGTGCAAGAACCGCCCGTGTTGGTCACCGTGAAAGTGGCTTCAGGATAGTCCCCAAGATAAGCATTTGTAACCGACAAAGATACGGAGACATTTGGGGGTTCTCCGTAGGTTGGCTGAGGCACTCCGCCATCTTCCCCACGGTGGAATATGCTTCTAAACCAAACTACGAAGCTTTGGATAAAATCGCGCATTTCTTGTGGATAAATGACAATAACTGCGAACACGACTAAGGCGACTATTAGCACTGACCCTATAGCAAGGGTTGATTTTTTCATCATACTTCACTTCTATTTTTCGCCTACAAGTTATTAAACCGAGGCGCATGTCTAAGAAAGTTACATTCTAAGAAGTATTCCCTTAATTGCGGTTTTCAGTCGGTTATTACGATTTCATCGTCAGATTTGGGACCTACAATCTCAATCTTTTCGGCCTGTTCCTTCTTCTTGGGCTTCATATCAATCCTTGCGATTTCCCTGCCTTTATCCGTAATTATAAGAACGTCTTGGTCATTAGTTTTTGGCGATTTGTCGTCACTTTCCCCTCTTCTCCACCTTAATCTCTCGATATCGTTAACAAGACACTTCTCAACATCTAATGCAGTTTGAAGACAACATACGAAATATTTCTTTCCTCTCGTATCCTACTTGGCCAACACCCTCTTCACCTCTCCGCCTTCTTCTTGGGACATCCCTCGTAGATCCTGTCAGTCTCCTTCATCAACCTGACAATCTTCTTCTCGTCGACCTCCTTCAACGAGCGAATCTTGATATGCCGCATGTATTTCCCGCTACCCTCTAACTCCTTCTCGTACTTTTTCAATGAGCCGCCAAAGCAAAATCCCATATTCACATGGTCCTTGAGCGCAACCAGATAGAAAAATCCACCATACCACGGCACGCCCATTTTCATCTCCTCCTTCAAATCTGGAAATGTCCTCAGGATAATGGACCTTAAGCGCCTGAGAATTGCTCCTCTCTCGTCATCAAACTTCTCGATGTATTGGTCAACCTCTTTACTTTTCATCTCCCCACCTAGTTTAAATCTAAAGTCTCTAACTTTAAGTCTTATTTTCAATAAACATGATTTTATTATGAAAAGGAAGATTCTGGAGTGATGAAACCCATGCGCCGCAAGATAGCGATGCTTATAGCCATTGTAGGCGGAATCCTACTGCTAATTTCAGGTGTCAATGGCGTAGCTACATGGGAAATCATAAGAAATATTATTGTCTACCTAATCGGGGAACACCAATTAATCATAATCATATTTGCATTTCTGATCTTTATGGGGGCACTTGGGGGCATTTCGGTAATCTTTGGCGGAATCCTGATTGGCAAGGGTAGGTTGACAACAGGGAAGATATTAATATTTCTAGGTACAGGTACTGGACTCATTGGGCTAATTATCAGGATAATGCTCAGATCAATTCAACAAGGAGATGTTTCTATCAATTTGCTGTTAGATATTGGAATATTGGGGTTAATTTTATCAGTTGCCGCACAGAAGATAGCCAAATAGATTATGATATAGTTGGGTAAAATTTAGATTTGTTTCCCCCTTGCCTGCCATATTTTTGAGGGGTGAAAATGTTGGTGTGGGTAAAGTTCTCGTGGGTAAAAAATCAAAATATTTGGGTATTTTATTGATCTATTTTTTCTCTTCCTTTCCCTTCGCTTTTGTTGCTACCCTACCTACCCATATTATCACGAAAACAGCGATTATCGTAACTGTGATTGCATATGTCAGCATAGCTGGAATGCTCTCTGTAGTTCCAAAAACTTCCTTGAATACTGCGATAATTAATCCGTTCCATGCTAAAGCAGCTACTAGTCCAAATGCAAATGTAATTAAATTTGCCAACTTGTCTATAACCTCGGCTTTAAACGCCATTTTTCACCTCTCGAGAAATTTTATTTTGATTATACTTAAGACTTCCACAGCTCCATCGTCGACTTCTCTTATTCACTTACGGGAGCGTTGCAACCAGCTTTTTCAGCTCGTCCTCCAAGGCGCTGATCTTTTCCATTACCACACCAGCCTCGGCATACCTGCGTTCGCTCATCAGCCCGAGGTAATTGTCCGTCAGCTCCAGGTGCTCCCGAACGATTTGGACTATAATCGCATACGTGTTTTCCACAGGCAGGTTCTCCACTGGCCGGTTTTCCGGGGGAATGGGGACAGCACCACCCAAAACCGCCGCCACCGCTTTCTCCAAGCTGTCCTCCATAGAGGCCTTATCCTTGTATACGGCCACAACCCGCTTTAGCTGAGGGTAGGGGGCAGTTTCCGCGCTGAGGTAGACTGGCTCGATATACAGGATGTCTCCCTTGACCGGCAGAACGAGCAGATTCCCTCTAAGCACCGTACTACCTGCCCCTTCCCATAGGGTAAACTGCGTGGATATTTCCCCAGTTTGGTCGATTATAGCCTCTACCTGCATCGGACCCCTCTCAAGCTCGCCCTTGGGAAATTCAAGTGCAAACATCTTACCGTAGTTCCCAGGATCCTGGGACACCCCAACCCAAGCGCGCATGTTTTGTTTCCCATCTGGAGTGAAGGGCTGGATAAGAGTGAATTCGTCCTTCTTGTTTCCGAGGCCAGGTATATTGGAAACATCTAAAAGGACGTTGTAGGGCTCTACTCTCGTGACAGTTCCATGGTACCTCTCCTCCCCAGGCGACCATAAATCCTCATTCTGATAGAACGCCTGATAATCGCTCATGTGGTATCGGCTGAAAATTTTCAGCTGCGTTTCGAACAGAGTCGGCGGATAAATCAGATGCCCCCTGAAATCTTCCGACATCTTTTTTCTATCTATAAAGAGGTCTGGATAGATTTTCGAATACGTCAGAACCATCGGGTCGTTATCGTTTACAATATAAAACTGCACGTCGCCAGTGTCCGACTTCACAAAAGCCTTCACGCTGTCAGAGAGGTAACCCGGAGCATTAAAATCGGAGTAAGAATAAGGGTATCGGCTGGCTTCAGTTATCCCGTTCATGATGTAATAAATTCCACCGTCCTTCCCAATGAAGGTCTGAGCGTCCGGATCGTAGCGCAGAAACGGAGCTATCTTCTCAACTCGATAATGAACGTTCCTGTGAAGCAGGAGCTTGGAATCGTCACTCAAATAACCCGAGGCTATAATCTCGAGGTCTCCGGTGTAGGACCAGATGAAGAGCTTCTTCCAAATGCTGTCCAGCTTAATCCCTCTGTCGAACTCGTACCTGTAATTCACGTTTTTATCCCCCAAGGGATAATCGAACTCGTCCAAGCCTTTGGCATTTACTATCGCGTAATCATTTGTCATTTCGCCGAAGTAGATTCTGGGGTCCTTGATATCAATATCCCTCCACTCGCTTTTTGGAGGAATATCCTTAACGCTTAATACTGGGGATCCATCTACCTCAGTCCTATTGGCCGGGGAAACCACGGCCCCGAAACCATGGGTGAAAAACAGTTTCTTATTCTGCCACCCATCGCTATAATTAACTTCCCTCCCGCTAATGACGACTAATTGTTTTTCATCCTCTATCAAGTAGCGATCCACATCCACATCGTAGAAATCGTAGTAAGCCCTAAGCCTCTGTTTCGCTTCATAAGATGTCATGGTCGGCATATAGTCCACTATCCTGGCGTTTTTCACCGTCGGGCTTTCCAGTGCTTCCTGAGCGGTCAGGTTGTTAGGGCGGGGGAAATAAGTTATGCTGACCACATCGTCAAGATTGTAGGCCATCTTGGTGTACTCGATCGTTCTCTCGAGATAAGGCTCCTGAATACCTGGCTCGTTGGGCCTTACTGAAAAGTTATTGATTGCCCCGAACACCGCTACCGGAATTATAAACAATATCACGATCACGATAGCTAGAATGGCAATCTCTTTTTTCAAACCCAAAAGTCCCCCATTTTCTATGGAGGCACGAAGCTTATCCAACTTTAAAATTGCGTATATTGTAAGGGCACCTAGCAATATCACTCCAAATGCCATAACCCAAGTGTATGGGATGAGGTAATTCGCGGCCATGTAATCGGCGTGCGTTGGAACGGATGCCCCCGGGGAGAACCCCCACAGGTAAGAGAAGCGCCCTAACCAAGCGAAGGCGGTGGCCGCTGCAATTAGGACGACTAGCGATCCGACGATTAGTGGGGATCTAAGAAACTTAGCCGGAGGGATTAATCTAATTTTTTTCGTGGCCCCTTCTGTACTCGACTCAATGGCGGTTATCCCCGCGACATATGTGGAGACTGATGAGATCAAAATCAGCGCAGAGACGATGGCGGCGAAAGTTAGTATCGTTTCGATGAAGGGAAGGGTGAAGACATAGAAAGACACATCTTGGCCGAAAATAGGATCGGCTACACCCCAAGAGGTCTGGTTCAGGAAACTCAGGACAACCAGATACTTTCCACTGAGAAACATGCCAACTACGAGGCCAATAATGATCGATAAAGCCTTGAATAAATTGTTACCAAGGGGAGAGAGCCTGCCCTTTAGTGCCTTATTGACTTTCCTCCAAGTTAGTAACAGGAAAAACGAGGTCGATATCCAACCGACAAAAAATAGGAGAAGCTTATACTCGAGATTAATCATGAAAACTTGAAGGTATCCTATTGATTCAAACCACCAATAGTCAATCGCTAAACCGGGGACAACAAATATGACTGCGAATAGCGTTAAGATTAATATTGCGCCAACTACAACTTTCTTTCTCATATAATGCAACAATCAATCTTAACCTATAAAGAAGTATGTTTCTAACTCTTGGTACTGTTATTTACCGCAAATTAATGTTTTATGATAATGTTCAAAGGGATACAACCGGTAGAAACTTTTCATTTTCTAAAGCTATATGGAAGCACTCGACGTTTGGTACGCACTCGCCCGACCTTCCTCGCACGTCTCCTCCTCAACCCAACTGAATTTTCACCCTGCTTGGATTTTCTACCTATTAAAAAAGGCCCGATCGACGAAATTAAAACGGTAACCACGATAACTGCTATAACTATATCCGGAAATAGAGCGCCATTTGGAACAGTAGAGGATGCTACGATTTGCGCCATGACTGCGGCGGCCAATCCCCTCGGAAGCATGATTGTTAACAACATCTTATTCTTCTTCAGCAATTTTTCCCTGACGGAAACGATTAAAACAGTCGAATATCTGCAGAACAATAAAATTGCGGACAGGATGATGCCCGCCAAGATCATGTAAAAGTTCTGGAAGGAGATGATCAAACCCAGATAAACAAAGAAAAACGTCCTGAGCAGGAATGAAATCTGCGATTGGAACTTTTTCATTACCTTAGAGGCCTGAACAGGATTTTTAATTCTTAACATTTTGGAAATCGCGTAACCGTTTCCCAAAACCAGACCAAATGTAATGGCAAAAATCGCGCCATTTCCCCCCAACCCATCGACAATGGAATAGACCAGCAAAACGAAAGCTAACGTTAGAATATCGTCGTACACGCTGCCCCTGACGATCTTTAAGACACTTAACCAGATTATACCCAAAAACAGCCCAACGATTATTCCAATGGAGAATTGTGAAGCTATTCCGGTCATAACAATTGAAAGTGCGTCGCCACTTACCGTGCCCGTGAGCAGCTGGAGCAAAGTTATCCCGAGGACCACAACCAATGCATCCGTAAACACCGACTCCAAGCTCAAAATTGTGGAGATCTTTTCAGGCTTATTCATTCGGGTAATGAGGGGTATGACGACTGCCGAGCTTGTACCGCCCAGTATAGCACCCATTAACAAACTTTCAATAAAACTCCAGTTTAAAACTAGCACCAAGAAGAATGCGCCTAAAAACATTGAAAAAACCATCCCTGTGAAAGCCATTATCACCGCCCTCGGGCTGTTCCGCAAAGTTTTGATTAGGTCCAGTTGCAGTCCACTATCAAAAAGTATCACCAAGAGCGCCAAAGTGGCGAAGACTTGCGTTATAGGTGCCAAGTCCGCAAGGTTGATTATGTTGAAGACGGGACCCAGCATGTAACCAAGAAATATCATTATCAGTATGTCAGGGACACTCGTTTTTTTGAAGATATAGTCACCTATGAAGCCCAGAATAAGTATTATGCCCGCTAGCAGGAAAGGAAGTACGGAAACCATCGGTCAACTTTTATTTTTATTTTCTTATAAAGCTTAAAATTTAACTTTTTTTACTATTTTTCCATTTTCAACCTCACACGAACCCCATCTGGGCAATATGCCACACTCTTTCAGTCGATCTTGTCATTTAGCAGGGGACAAAATAATATGGCTTTAAAATGCCTTTCCTGAGCGGTGGAAAATGGTTTGGGGTCAAGGGTCCAAGCGAACCTTTTGGAGCGAAAGGAATTGGAGAAGTTAAGACGCTACAGCACGTGGACTTCTGAGGTTAGGTGATTCACTGAACAATTCTGTTACGGTAAGCTTGAAATCATTTGGCATGTCATTAACTTGCTTAAAGTATGCCTCAAGCCACTTGGCTACGTTTTTCTTACGTACCTCAAATGTAACGAAACCCTTTGCCCCATCTTGCGGTGGACTCTTGTTTAAAACACCGTCTGGCCCCACTCGGCATTTAAGGAAGTCGGTCGTCTCTCGGTACAACACGTCGTCAAGGCCACAAAAATTAAGCACCCGATCTGGAAGGACTTTTCGGCTCGTTGCAAGTTGAACTATTACCCTCTTGCCATTGGAGGCCTTCGCTTCGAGGGTGGCGAAAGGCTGCCATACAACACGGCTGGCTTCTTCCAACGCTTCCCATGTTTTAGTTATTAATTCTGTGCGCGCGCCAACATCACTTGCTGCACTTCCCAAACCAGAACGACCTATTTTTTCTTTTTCCTTTGCTGCTATCTTCCTTGCCATTTCCTCTTCTTTCTTCCTCACCATCTCCTTTGCAAACCTTCCCACTATCCCCCCTCCCCTATTTACTACCCCATTCATATCTAATAAAATCTCTGATGGAGCTGAAAATCAAAAGGTTTTTGAAAAATTAGGTTACTCCTTTTTGTAAAAGTGTCTAAGGGGAAGGCCCTGATTAACCCAAGTCTTGAGGACGGAAAAAGTAAAAAGACTGGCTAAAAAACGTATTTTCATTGCACAGATTTATTCTTCTAAAATCTTTTTGAGATTTTCTCCCTCTTCCCCCATATGTTTTTCAGCGACTTCAATTGCGGTTTCAATTCTTTTTTTAAATAATTTACGATAAAATCTTTCAAATCTCAAATCAATTATAGCAGTAAAAACAGAATTTGAGCCTTTAGGTTCAATTATCCATTCGATCTTAGAAGTCACTAACGATATGGGGAAAGGAAGTTTGAATACAACTTTTCTGTTTGGAATGGATTCAACACAGGTCCCCTTGAGTTTTTTTAATTCCCCCCTCATAACTTCTTCACCGTAAAAGGTAGAACCAACTTCCATTGGTTTTCCTCCAGTCCATTTGAATAAAACATGATCTTGAGGGTGCCAGGTCTTGTAATTCTCTTCAAGGTTGGTGAAAAATTCCCAAATTTTTTCAGGTTTTGTTTTTATTTCTATTGAATCTTTTATTTCCATTTGTCACACTTTCAACATGACTTTGATACCAAATAAACCCGATAACATCCAGAAGGCCGAAACGAAAAGATAGGATTACCATTTCTTAAAAGAAGCTCTCGATACCAATTCTGCTCAAAACTCCCCCATTAAATCACTCCTTTTCGGAGGGGTGAAAATCGTGCAAAAAAGTATCGTGTGATCATTTGATTAATCCTACGCAACTTCGACATTTATTTTGGTAGATAGGTAGTATTATCAGAGTTGTGAATATGAAAAATCGCAGGATTGTAATTACGTTCCTTCTGTTTGCACTGTGTTCTTTCTCAGCAGCTCAGTTAGCACAGGCACAACAAAATCACGTTTATGTAATACGCGTCGATGGGACAATAGATGCAGGAATATCGAATTTTGTGATTAGGGCAATAAACATCGCTGAAAAAGAAAATGCTACCTTAATGATTGAGATGGACACGCCAGGCGGGCTGCTGTCTTCAACGAAGGAAATTGTAGATAGGATGATTACATCTGACACGAGGATTGTCGTTTGGATTACGCCCGCCGGAGCTTGGGGCTTCTCCGCCGGGACCTACATCGCCATGGCATCACATGTAGCAGCCATGGACGAGGGCACAGCAATAGGTGCTGCAGAGCCGAGGCCTGTGGACCCAAAAACTACTGCGGCAATGGCGGAGTGGCTTGGATCGATAGCAGAGAAACGCGGGAGACCAAGAGAAAAGGCCGAATTATTCGTGACTCAAAATTTGACGATGAACCCAACGGAGGCATTGGAAAATCGGATAATTGAAATCCGCGCCACAAACATGGACCAAATCCTAGAGTACATGGACGAGAAAAGCGCAAGCGTTGAGAACATAGGGATGGATCTTTTTGATGAAATACTCAGGGCATTGAGCAACCCTGAAGTAGCCACGATTCTTTTTACATTGGGTTTCTTAGGTCTGTTAGCTGAGGTGATGACCCCCGGGATAGGTGTCCCAGGCGTGGCAGGGGCAATATGCTTGCTGCTAGCCCTCTGGGGCCTTGGGGTGCTTCAATTAAACTATGTGGGCATAGCTCTCTTCTTATTGGGCATAGCCTTGATTGCAGCGGAAATCTTTACGCCTGGTTTTGGAGTTTTCGGAATCGGTGGCGGGCTAGCTCTACTCTTGGGGCTTATTATGGTGGGTATCCATAGGGAACCGTGGATTGAAATCTCCAGTGACATCGTCAAAGCAGTGGTTATTGCATTGATTGTAATATTCACAGTTGTCATTTTTTTGATTAGGCGTACTGTGCGAAAACCTCCGGTGGTCGGTAAGGAGCAGCTAATCGGTCAGGCCGGGGTGGCGGTGACCGGAATAGCTCCTCGCGGGCTTGTCAAGATAAGAGGGGAACTCTGGACGGCAACATCAAAGGAGCAAATCAAAGAAGGGGGGCAGGTGGTCGTCAAGGACGTAAAGGGAATCATGCTGGTGGTGCGAAAGCGTAGGGTTCTAAGGAAATGATCACTTCTTAGGCTTCTGAAGCGCGGAAGTTATCCCCAATACTTCCCCGAGTTGGGTCCCCAGTTGGGTCGGGCTAACCACTATTAAGTTCTTCTCGCGTGCTATCTCTGTCAACGTTTGAAGCTCTCTAAGTCTAAGTGCGGCCGGGTTTTCCGCGTATTGCTTCGCTGCCTCCGACATCTTCTTAGCAGCTTCGAACTCCCCCTGAGCCATTATGACCCTAGATCTTCGCTCCCGCTCAGCCTCGGCCTGCTTGGCAATAGCGCGAAGCATCTCCTCGGGAAGGCTCACATCCCTTATCGTTACCGCAGTGACTTTTATGCCCCATGGGTCGGTGGCTTCGTCGAGGATTTTCTGAAGCCTCGTGTTCAGCTCGTCCCGCTTGGATAGTATTTCGTCCAATTCCGATTGCCCCAGCACGTCCCGAAGTGTGGTCTGGGCAAGCAAGCTTGTGGCGATTATGTAATGTTCCACTTTCATAATGGCGTCGCCTGGATTCACTACTCGTATATAGACCACGGCATCGACATTGACGCTGACGTTGTCCTTGGTGATGATCCGTTGTTTGGGGACGTCTAGCGTTATTGTGCGCATGTCAACCTTTGCTAGTTTTTCTAAACCTGGAAGGATTAAAAACAGCCCCGGCCCCTTTACTCCGGCGAATCTGCCCAACCTGAACTTCACGGCCCGCTCGTATTCACGTAAGATTTTTATCGACATTGGTAGGATTATGGCTATTATAAATACTATTAGGATAAGTACAACTTCAAAAAGTCCTATTGCCATATCTACCGATTAAAGGTCCACCACTTTACTTAAAACTCCTTTGTTCTGGTTGGTTTGTTGTCTAGTAAGCGTTCAAATTAAACTTTAATATCACTGGGGAAAACTTAGGTGAGGTAATCATATGGATGTCCTAGAAGCTATTAAAACTAGACGAAGCGTGAGAAAGTACAAGAAAAAACCCATCCCTGAAGAGCACATCAAGAAAATCCTTGATGCGGGCAGGTGGGCTCCCTCGGCCTGGAACGCCCAGCACTGTAGATTCATCGTGTTGAGTGATGGGGATGTTCGAAAAGAGGTAGCAAAAGCCACCACCACGCACGGGAAATTCCTCGCGGATGCCCAGTTAGGAATCGCGGTTGTGATCGACCCCAATGGATCCAAGCATGCGGTAGAGGATGGGGCAATCGCTACCCAGAACATACTGCTTGCCTCCCATTCCCTTGGTATCAGCGGTTGCTGGATAGGCTCATACGGAATGGACTACGAGGACTATGCAAAAGAAGTTATGAACATCCCTAGGGACAGACGCCTGTTATCAATAATAGCCCTTGGCTATCCTGACGAGTTCCCAAAATCGCAGCGAAAGGAGCTGGGGGAAATCGTGTTCAGGGACAAGTATGGGAAAAAGTGAACTTACGCCACGCGAACAAAACTAGATGAGCTAGGCAAAAGGGAACCAAATCGTGGCAGCGTCTTGACCTTACAGTCCCCCTTAACTAAATCAAAAAGTCTTTCTAGAATACTCTAAACGACTCATAGCTTAAGTGACTTTAACTTCTGATCGATTACCTTGGCTATCTCGACCGACCCGATGACCACATGCGGAACTCCCTTGATTTCAGCTATTTCGGCGACCTTCTGCTCCTGAGACACTACTAGGAACCCTTTCTGCTTCGCATGTTCCACCACTTGAAGATCGTCCGCGCCCCTTATCCCGGCCTCCTCGACGGTAAGCACGTCCCATCCCAGCGCCTTTAGGAACGGCTTAAGGCCGGTATACATCTCGTCCAATAGTATCTTCATAAAACTCCCTATCTTCACAACCCAAGCACTGCCTGCATGTCCTTTATTGCACCGGGTTCACCCTTCTTGACCACATAGCGAGCTGCCTTCACCGCTCCAGCCGCGAAGGTCTCCCTAGTCTTGGCACGGTGAGCTACCTCGACCTGCTCATATGGATTTGAAAAAGTGACCGTGTGTTCACCCACAACCTCCCCCTCTCGAACGGACTTTATCCTGATCCCCTCTTTGCTCAGGCCGAGCTCCTTTGCTATGATATCCGCAGCCTTCAGTGCCGTCCCGCTGGGGGCATCCCGTTTGTGCACGTGATGGACCTCAGCGATGTCAACCTCCTGTCCTTTCCCGAGCTTCCTAGCAATATCCTGGACGGACTTGAAGAACACGTTCACGCCCACCGAAAAGTTAGGCGAGATGACCGCCCTGATCTTCCCGTCTTTTATAACACTAGCCATATCCTCCCTCTGCTGGTCGCTGAGCCCAGTTGTGCCCACGACCACGGAAACGCCGGCCTTTGACGCAGCCTTTACATTCTTCACTGAGGCCTCAGGAATTGTGAAGTCGATGAGCACATCTGGTTTGGAGCGCCCTAGGACTTTTGCAAGCTTGTCCGCGCCGACCACCTCAACGCCAAGCTTGCCCACACCTGAAATCTCACCTATATCTTTACCCTCACTTGGTGCGCCAGCAACATCGATTGCCGCAACTATCTTCATGTCCTTCTGCATCGCAACCTGTCGAACGACTAGCCTGCCCATCCGCCCGCAGGCGCCTGTAATCGCTACTCGGATCACTTTTTCAGCAACCCCATCTCGACCAAAACTTTGCGCAGCTTAGCTTGGTTATCAGGTGATGGCTCAACCAAAGGCATTCTCAGGCCACCTGCTGGCATACCTATCCATTTCATAGCCATCTTCACGGGACCTGGGTTAGTCTCCACAAAAAGAGCCTTGAAGATCGCTTTAAGACCATCGTTTATCCCCTCGGCTGCCTTGAGGTCTCCCTTTCGAACGGTATCGACAAGCTTCACTACCCTATCTGGTATTATATTCGAAGCGACTGAGATGATCCCCTTGCCGCCCAATTTCATTAAATCAAGAGTCAATAAGTCGTCACCCGACGTCACCAAGAAATCCTCCCCCCGCGCCAGCTCGATTATCCGCGCAATCTGCTTGAGGTCTCCGCTCGCCTCCTTCACCCCCACGATGTTCTTCAGTTTTGCCAGTTTCGCCATCGTATCCGGTAACATGTTAACGCCGGTGCGGGAGGGTATGTTATAAATCACCTGCGGGATGTCTATTTCCTCGGCTACCTTTTTGAAGTGCGCGTAGAGCCCAGCTTGCGTCGGCTTGTTGTAGTACGGTACCACGACTAACGCACCGTCTGCACCGACTTCCTTCGCGTGCTTCGTGAGCATTATTGTCTCCCAAGTGCTGTTACTACCGGTCCCGGCTAGAACGGGAACCTTACCGTTGGCGGCGTCTACAACGACCTCTATTACGCGGTTGTGCTCCTCATAAGAAAGTGTCGGGCTCTCCCCCGTTGTACCGCATGGCACAAGGCCGTGAATGCCCTGCTTTATCTGAAACCCCACGTTAGCCCTCAGCCCATCCTCGTCAACCTTTCCATCTGTACGGAAGGGTGTCACCATAGCGGTGCATGCTCCCTCAAACATGCATCAAACCTCCAAACCCTTCATGGCCTTCCTGAAGAGCTTGAGGGCCTTATCGCGGTCCTCCCAGTTCACGAAAAAGCTTATGGAAGTCCTGCTGGAGAGCATCTCGACTATGTTGACCTTTGCCTCCGCCAGAGGCTCCGTGAGCTTAGCTATTACTCCGGGGGTGTATATGAACCGCTCGCTCTCAGCTATTATCATTGCCAAATTGCCCTCGCTTGTCACCGACTTCATCAATTTATTTCTCACTATGGACCTGTGAAGTAGGTTCAGAGCCCTCTTCGTGTCCTCCTCCACCACATATAACGAAAAGGACCTAGGACCTATCGAAACCCCGAAGATGTTTATCCCGGCCTTGCTCAGCGGTTCTGAGGACTTACACAGAATTCCTGGGGTGGTCTGCATGGACTCACCCACGATAGTGAGCATCGCCAAAGGCCTTTCATATAGCCTAACACCCACAAACTCACCCCCACTTGGACCGATTATCCTTGTCCCGTTAACAAATAGATTACCGTGCCGGAAGTGTATAACCCTCGCGCTTATGCCCGGATCCTTGTATGTCATGGCCCGCGGGTGCATCACTTGGGCGCCGAACATCGCTAGGTCCCGCATCTCCTCCACGGTTATTGTCTCGAGCAGGTGCGCATCTGGAACTTTGTCCGGGTCAGCGGTCATTACCCCCTCCACATCTGTCACTATCACGACCTCTTCCGCATCCATACATTTGCCCATGAGAAAGCCAGTTATATCGCTCCCGCCGCGACCTACCGTGGTCACGTTTCCATCCCCATCCCTTCCCAGAAATCCACATATCACCGGGATTACATGCCTTTTGAGCAACGGCAGGATGTACTTCTCCACCCTTCGTCTTGTCTCATCTAGGTCTATGTTTGCAAGCCCGAAGTTGCTGTCCGTCACTACCGGCCACTCCGGCTGCCCCGGATCTATCGACTTGGCCTCAGCGCCAAGACTGCACAACGCCGCCGCGAATACGCGCGCACTCGTGCGCTCACCCATAGCCATTATGTCGTCCATATCCTTCCTCGTCAGTTTCTTCTGCGTGCTCGCGTTAGCAGCCTTGATAAGCTCGTCGGTGGCGTGCCCCATGGCCGAGACGACCACAGCTATCTGAGTTCCCTTGCGATACTCGTTGTAAACCGACTTGGCGCCTAAAAGTACCCGGTCGCCATCGCCGACGCTCGTTCCGCCGAACTTTACGACTAGCCGCCTCATTTCAACCAGCTCGGAATTTGGTCTAGCATCGTCATATACTCAAAAGTTTCCCTCTTTCGCACGACACGGGCCTTCGCGCCGTTGACGAGGACCATCGCAGGACGCGGCTTAGCGGTATGCTGGCTCGACATCGTCAACCCGTATGCACCCACATCGAAGACCACAGCCAAGTCACCCTGCTCGACTTTGGGCAGCATCCTTTCCTTACCTAGAAAATCGCCAGACTCACAGAGAGGCCCAGCTACATTAACCAGCATCTCGTTCTTCTTCTTGATTTTGTTGGCAATTTCGATGTGATGATAGGCCCCGTATAGGGCCGGCCTTATCAACGCGTTCATGCCTGCGTCCACCGCCACCCAGGTCGGCATGCCGGGACGCTCCTTTATGTAGCCAACTTGAGCGAGGAGCACACATGCATCACCGACTATGTACCGGCCCGGCTCGAATACCAGCGTGGGTTTCTCGAGACCCTTCTCATTTACAACCCGCTTCACCACCCCGACGACCCGCTCGGCCACCTTCTCCGGCTGTAGCTCTTTATCATCCGGATGGTATGGGATGCCGATTCCACCTCCGAAGTCGACTAAGGAAATCTCAAGGTCCAGCTTATCCCTGATATCCACGACCATCGCCATGAGCTTTTCGGCCTCTTCCTCGAACGGTGAGGCGTCCAAGATCTGGGACCCGATGTTGGCGTGTATGCCTACGACCTCTACCTTCTTCATGCCTGCCGCGAGCCTGAAAGCCTCGAGCGCCTGCCCGCTGGCCACATCAAACCCGAACTTGCTCTCCTTAAGACCAGTAGCTATATATGGGTGGGTCTTTGCCCTAACGTCTGGGTTGACCCTGAACCCAACTCTCGCGCGCTTACCAAGCTTCGAGGCCACCTTGGCGATCGCCTCAAGCTCTTGAAAGCTATCGACGTTTACCAAGACGTTGTTTTTTAACGCGAACTCCAACTCCCACGACGTTTTGTGGTTGCCGTTGAAGACAATTCTCTCGCCAGGAATCCCGGTCTTCAGGGCTATCCTCAACTCGTTCTCAGAGCTGACATCTGCGCCCGCTCCCTCGCCCTGCAATATTTTTACCACGGCAAGATTAGAATTGGCCTTGAGTGCATACCGGACCTGCACCCCGGACCACCTGTCCGAAAAAGCCCGATGAAAACGGCGGTACTTGTCGCGCACGCGCTGCTCGTCCATCACGTATAGCGGTGTGCCGAATTTCTCAGCCAGCTCCACGATATCAACGAGGCCTATTAACATGTGTCCGCGCGCGTTCGTCGAGAAATGGGACTTGAGCATCAGCATTTTCGCTCAACCTCTCGAAGAGATTCCTCAAGGATATCCAGACCGAGGTCGAGTTCGCTTTCACCTATTATCAACGGGGGAGCTACCCTGATCACGGACCTCCCGCCCCTGAAGACAATCAATCCACGATCAAGGGCCCTGCGCACTATCATATCGCGCTCCTTTATTCCCCTCTTCCTGGTCCGTTTGTCCCTTACTATCTCCAACGCAAGGAGCAGACCTTTGCCCCTCACCTCACCTATTATCTTTGAACTTTCCTCCATCTCCTGTAACCTCTTAAGAACTCGCTCGCCGAGTTTAGCAGCTCGCTGGGTCAGCCTCTGTTCCTTAAGTATCTTTAGTCCCTCTATGGCAGCAACGCAGGCAACCAAGTTACCCCCAAATGTGGAGGCATGCGCGCCGGGCTCCCAGTTCATCACTTTCGCGCTAGCTATCATGGCACCAATTGGGGCCATACCTCCAGAAAGGGCCTTTGCCACGCAAACTATGTCGGGGACCACGTTCCAGTGCTCGATCGCGAACATCTTGCCGGAGCGACCGAGGCCAGTTTGGATCTCATCAGCTATAAACAGCCAGTCATGCTCGTCGCATAATTCCTTCAATAGCTTAAAGTACTCCGGTGGAGGCATGATGTATCCTGAGCCCCCTTGAATGGGCTCAACGATCACGGCGGCCACTTCCTCCGCCGGGATCACCTTGTTCAGATAGCCCTTGATGAATTCAACGCACTGATAGCCGCAAGCCGGATATTCCTTGCCGAACAGGCATCGATAGCAGTATGGGTAGGGCATATGGCTCACCCCGGGCACCAAGGGATAGAAATAGCGGTGGTGAAGAACGCTCGTAGCGGACAGGCTCATGGCCCCGAAAGTTCTACCGTGAAAGGCCCCGGTGAATGCTATCATTCTCGGTCGACGCGTGTGCCAGCGTGCACATTTGAACGCCGCCTCGACGGCCTCAGCACCCGAGTTCCCGAAGTAAACTTTCTTTTGGGACTTTCCGGGAACCAGCCGCGTTAATCGCTCCGCCAGTTCGACCTGCGCCTCGTAGTAGAAGTCCGTTCCGGCAAAATGGGTTAGCTTCGCTGCCTGCTTGACAACCGCCTTTATCAAACGCGGATGTGAGTAACCGTAATTCAGGACGAACATGCCTGATGAGAGGTCCAAAAACACGTTGCCGTCAATATCGCGCATATAGCAACCCCAGCCCTCGTCCGCAACGATGGGGTCTGCCCTTGTGTAGGAAGGAGACATGACACGTTCGTCCCTAGCGACGAGCTTTTTAGCCCTAGGGCCGGGGATGGGCTTCAAAATGCGCGGTCCCTTCCTAACCCACACAGGTTTTGACAACTCACCACCCTCACAGCTTTACTCCCTTTTTGTTTAAATATGTAGTAATAGAATAATTTATTCCTGTGTTATTAAACAATCCTGAAACCGATAGTTGCCTTACCGGTGGGCCTTCGTTAAAATATTACGAAATTGTAGAGGATACCTACTATGCCATTTAAGCGTGAATCCAGACCTAGGCCTTTTGCCATCAAGGCCTCTTTCTCTTCAATTTTTTAAGTACTCGCCTATGCTTTTCCAATGACTTTTTAAAAGCGGCGGAAGCATCCTTGTCAAGCCAGTTAAGGTAAGCCAAGCAAGCAAGTATAACATCCGCAATGTCAACCTCTATGTCCTTCGCATAACGTCCCCTTAACATGTATGAGAGGGCTACCTGCCCCATCTGCTCAGTAACCAAGCTGTGAAAATAGGCTGAGGTTGTGGCATATTTTTTGTGATATCCTCCAGAAATCCCCCTCACAGCCTCTTGAGCATTCTTCAACATCAGTCCACCTCCACTAACATTCTTTCGCTTTAACATAAAAGCGGTTGGAAAGAACTGAAGATAATAATTACACGTTTAAATAAATCCATGGGTTTCAGCGAACTATCGGAGCTGGCCTAGCAGCTTTAGGTAGGCATTCTTTATCATTCCGTATCATACACGTTATAATAATTTATGCAAGCCGAAACCGACGTGGATTATATCCATCTCTTCCTTCTGAAAAATAGGACCATCAATAAAGCTATGAAAGCCATTATGAGCAAAACTATGGGATATCCCAAATTCCAATCGATTTCTGGCATATATCGGAAATTCATCCCGTAAACTCCAGCTACGAACGTGAGGGGGATAAATATCGTGGCAATAATCGTCAGGACCTTCATAACCTCGTTCATTTTATTACTAATACTCGAGAGGTACACATCGATCATCCCGGATACCATGTCCCTCATCGTCTCCATCGTGTCTATTATCTGAATTGTGTGGTCGTAAACGTCCCTGAGGTATATCTTGGTGGGCCCGGTGATCATCTTGGATTCTCCCCTCTGCAATCCGCTTATCAACTCCCTCATTGGCCAGATCGACTTGCGCAGGAAAATCATCTCCCTCTTCAGCCTGTGAATCGCCTGTGAGGTCCTCGGAGTTGGGTTGATCAACAACTTCTCCTCCAAGGTCTCTATCTTTTCACCCAACTTCTCAAGGATTTTAAAATAGTTGTCAACGATTGCGTCGATCAAACAATATGCGAGATAATCGGCACCCATCTTTCTTACGCGACCCTTCTCTCCCCTTATTCGGTCCCTAATTTGGTCAAAGACATCCCCCACCGTCTCCTGGAAGGAAATTACAAAATTCTGACCCAATATCAAACTTACCTGTTCTGCGGTTATCTCGTCGTTTTCGCTTCGGTAAGAGATCATTTTCAGAACTACGTATATGTAACTATCATAATCTTCCATTTTTGGACGCTGATCGGTGGCCAAAATATCCTCAAGCACGAGGGGGTGCATGCCGAAACAATCGCCGAGCTGCTTTATGATGTCAGGCTCAAGACCGTCAACATTTATCCATGTCACGGTTGGGGTTTCCTTGAAGGGAAAGCATTCTTTAACTGTCTTTGCCTCCTTCTCCTGAAATTTAGCTTCATCGTAGTCAATTATCGTGACCCTTGCCTTCTTTGCCCTTTCCTTACCAATTTCGACTGGGCCGCCTGAACGATGACCAACCATCTTTGATTTCCTCCTTGGCTTTTCCAATCGCCTATAACCTCACTAAGTTAACATCAGCCTTAAATTTATTTGTAATCATTTGAGTATAAACATTGAGAACTTGTAATTATCTTTTGCTATTGTCAAAATGATGTAACTGTAATCAAACTAGTCTGTCTTATAAATGAAGTTTGACCCCCAGTACACAAAAGCCCGACAAAAGTCTTTTCAGGACGACATCACTTACCCATTAATATTAAGTGAAAAATAGTTATGCGAGGGGCTTCGGTGTATTTAATCTTGGGATGCGGAGACGTGGGATTTTCGGTCGTCGCCGAGCTGAAAGGCCGCGGCGCGGATGTCAAAATTTTGGAAATGGACCCGAAACGCGTTGGGCAACTGAAGCAAATTGGATACAACGCGATTCAGGGTGACTTCGGGCTACCCGATGTTTTGAGGGGAGCTGGCATGATGCAAGCGGATATCGTGCTTATAATGGCCACAGACATCTCCTCAACACAAAGAGCACTCGGTGCGATAAACAGGGTGAAAAAAGAGCTCAGGGTCGACCCAGTCGTGATTGCCCGTGTGATGGACGAAGCTGAGGTGGATGAGGTTAAGCGCCTGGGGGCTAGCGATGCGTTGCCAGAATCGCAGTCATTGGCCAAACACGCGGTAGAAAAGTTTGAAAACCTCATGCAGATGGCTAAGGAGAAGCGACTCCGAGCTCTGATCCAAGAATTTGTTGGTGGCAGATTGGCGATAGTCATGCAGACTAACCCTGACCCCGACAGCATTGCTAGCGCGGTTGCGTTGAAGAAGTATGCCAAGGCGTTCGGGCTAGACGCCGACATTATCTACAATGGCACCATCGGCCACTCGCAGAACCGTGCCCTCGTGAACATGCTTGAGCTGAACATGTTAGAGTCTGAAAATGTGGATTTCAAGAGCTACACGGCTTTTGCCCTGGTGGACGTGGCGACATATGCCAACTGCGCACTACCCAGAGAAATATTACCGACAATTGTGCTGGACCACCATTCGGTACCATCCGGGGAGGTCGTTGGCAGATATGTGGACCTAACGCTCGTCGGTGCCAGTTCGACAAATTTGACAAATTACCTGAGGTACGGGGGAATCGAGATAGACAAGGCAACCGCCACATCGCTCATCGTCGGCATACTCACAGACACCATGTATTTCACGCGAGGGGCGAAACCTCCGGACTTCAAGGCATTCGAGTACTTGATGAATATCTCGGACACGGACCTGCTGAACAGGTTGCTTTGGCCGAACATCTCTTCCGAAGCATTGGATGTACTTGCGACTGCTATAAAATCTAAGAAGATAGTGGGCAGATACCTTTTGGCGAACGTGGGGGTGGTCAAGGACAGGGATCTCCTAGCGCAGGCGGCGGACTTCCTGCTCAATCAAGAGGGCGTGGCGACCACTCTAATTTATGGAATATGTGGGGACGTGGTTCGGGCTTCAGCTAGAACCAATGACGTGTCACTGCACATTGGACTGACGCTGAAGAAGGCCCTTGGCGCAATCGGCTCTGCTGGAGGACACCCGAGGATGGCTGGTGCCACAATCCCCATTTCACTTTTCAAGACCAGCAAGAAGGGGCTCAGAAGGGAGATAGATCGAGTTGTCGGCAGGAAGTTCTTGGAAACTGTCGGTCTAGTAAAACCCAGCAAGCCAAGGCGAAAGAAAAGATAATGGGTCGCCCATGAAGAGCCTGCGAGAGGCAATGCGGAATACCTTAAGTAAGGATGAACTGGAAATCCTTCCCCGTGGTTTTAAGCGCATAGGCCATATTGCCACTATCTCATTGCCTCACGAGCTCGCTGGCCATGCTCATGACATTGCAAAAAAAATCATTGAGATAAGTGGTGCTAGGACAGTTGCACTCCAAGAGGGACCTATATCTGGACGCCACAGGTCTCCGAAACTGCGAGTTATATCGGGAGACCCTGTAACTGAAACCATCCACACCGAGAACGGTTGTAGGTTCAAAATCGATGCGGCACAGCTCATGTTCTCCCCAGGAAACCTTCACGAACGAAAACGGCTGATTGAACTCGTTGCACATGGTGAGGTTGTCGTGGACCTATTCGCTGGAGTCGGGCAATTCAGCGTACCCATAGCCGTTCACGCAAGGCCCAGCAAGGTTTACGCAATAGAGATGAACCAGCTCGCCTACGGATATCTACTCGAAAACATAAGGATGAACCGAGTAGGACACATCGTTAGTCCTATCCTAGGGGATTGCGCTGAGGTGGCCCCAAAAAACATGGCCGACCGCGTTATAATGGGTATCCTACATGTGACGCATCGATATATCCCACTTGCCCTCGATGCTCTCATGCCCAGCGGAGGTGTAATCCACTACCACGAAAGCGTCCCGTCGAGGCTGAGGTTCGACCGCCCGATAAAGAGGATTTTGGATGCAGCCGCCGGGCGAAGGGTGGAGATAACTAGCAAACGATTAGTTAAGCGCTATGCTCCAGGCGTGGACCACGTTGCAATAGATGCAAAGATCGGTCCGGATAAGAAGTCGATTTAAACATGGAATTTTATTAACGATAAGGGGTGTGGATACATCTTTCAGGAGCCAACTTTCAAAGAACTCACTAAACTCAGAGCAGTGGCGGACTATCTGTTCGACAAGGGCGTTGGTAAGGCGCTGTTCCCGAACGGGGTCCGAATTGTCAAAACCAAGGGACGGATACGCCAAGTTTGGTTGGGTGGAGAAATACTCTGTTCCATCCGCGCCTCAGATGGATTCATAGTACTCAACAGAAGGGGGGCCGAACTTTTGCACACCGCCCTCAAGCCGCCGCGCCTGCGCGTGACGGTCGAAAGGGACGCGGCCTCGTTCATCGCCGGCGGCAGAACTGTTTTCGCCAAACACATCATAGCCGCGGACCCTGAGATAAGGCCGCGCGAGGAGGTGTTGGTCGTCGACGAGGATGGCCGCCTACTCGCAAGCGGGACAGCCCTATTGACGGGCGAAGAGATGATCTCATTTGAGCAGGGTAAAGCGGTTACAGTGAGAAGGGGCTTCGGTAGCTATGCTTAATTTTTTAGGTGGTTGAATGATATGAAGATGGGTGATTAGGTGTTTCCAAGGAAAATAGACAAACGCCAAATGGAGAGGGCGATGCGTCAAATGGGCGTGAAGATGGATGAACTCGAGGGGGTGCGAGAGGTGGTGATCAAGCTCGCGGACAGGGATATAGTGATACCAAACGCCCAGGTGGTGAGAACCGAAATGACCGGCCAGCGGAGCTACCAAGTCAGCGGACAGGAATTCGAGCGTAAGCCGGAGCTTGAGCTTAATGAGGAGGACATCAAGCTAGTCATGGAACAGGTGGGGGTCAATCGCGAGATTGCAGCTCAGGCCCTCAAGGAAACAGGTAGCAACATCGCGGAGGCTATTCTGAAGCTCAAGTCCTAGGGTCCCCATCCCAGCTCTTGAAAGAGAGAGTGCCTGAGTTCGGAGAAAATACCTTCGTGCACTTTAATCCTAAACTCGTTGATCTCGATAATCGCTGATATGCCAATTAATGAGTTGGTTAAAAAAGCGCTTTCGGACCGGACCAAATCATCTATGTTAAAACTTCCCTGGCGGACGCTGAAGCCAATTTCTGAACCTAATTGTATCAGGGCTTCACGCGTGATGCCAGGAAGAAGGCCACAATCAAGCGAAGGTGTGAAAAGATTTTTTTCCTTTATCCAGAACAAGTTGGTCGAGCTTCCCTCCGTCAACTCCTCGCGCTCATTTAGGAATATGGCCTCGTCGTATCCTCCACCCTGAGCATCCCTTCGCGCGATGACGTTCTCCAAGTAGTTAAAAGATTTTAATGCCAAGATTGGTGAAGATGAAACCCTCTTTGAGGAAGCGACTTTGACCCTCATGTAATTTTTGGGTCGTTCGTACCCCCTCACTACGATTAGGAGATGACCACCCGTAGCCCTTTCATAAAATTTTAAAGGCCCTGAAGAAAGCAGGCAGACCTTTACGTAAGCGTCCCTCACACCTGACGCGCTGATCGCATCCTCCAAGTTCCCCCCGATGACCTCGTCCTCTGGACAAGGAATGCTAAGATATCTCGCGCCTGACCTCATTCGCGCCAAATGTTTTTCAATTAACACGGGCGGCCTACCCATCCACCTGAACGTCTCGAAAACTCCTTCCCCGAAGAATAGGGACCTGAGTGGTAGCTCATCCTTGAGGTGCTCGCCGTCAAGAAAAAGAAATTCCTCCATTACAACTACCTCAAAGCCCTCATGATCGCCTCGGCCTTTACCAGAGTTTCCTCATACTCCTGCTCAGGGACCGAATCCCACATTATACCACCACCTACCCAGAATTTACCCTTGCCGCGCGAAGCTGCGAGAACCCTTATTGCCACGCTCATGGTGAAGTCGCCGCCTGGCATGAAAAGTCCGATCGCGCCGCAGTATGGACCCCTCAGGTGTGGTTCGAGTTCATCTATTATCTCCATTGCCCTTTGCTTAGGCGCTCCCGTAACCGACCCTGGGGGAAAGGTATTCATGATAATCTGGTTCAGGCTAACATCATCACGCAGCCTACCTTCAACCTCGGAAACCATCTGGAAAAGGGTTGTATAAGCCTCGACATCAAAAAGTTTGTTTACCCGAACGCTTCCGAACTCGCATACCCTGCCCAAGTCATTACGCATGAGGTCAACTATCATGAGGTTCTCGGCTGTCTCCTTGGGGCTGCCGAGCAGTTCGTCGCGCATCACACTATCTTCCTTTTTATCGCGCCCCCTCCTCCGCGTGCCCTTTATCGGCCTGGTCACTATGCGCCGCCCACTCCTCTGAAGGAAGAGTTCCATTGATCCGCTTAACAGCTGAAAATCTCCAAAGTCGATGCAGCAGGCGAATGGCACGGGCTGTGCCCCATAGAGCTTCAAAAGAAACTGTTCGGGGTCTATCTCGAACGGAACCTTGAACATCTGGGAGAGATTTACCTGATAGATATCACCCTCAGCTATGTACTGCCGCGCCTTGTTCACAATGCCCACGAAATAATCCTTGGACATGTTTGGGCTTGGGCAAAGGCTAAACGGTTTTACGCCTCGGTCATGGCCCAGAATATCTATTTTTTCCTGGCTTATTTCGTCCTCCTCAAAAAACAAAAATGCGGCGTCGGGAAATCCTCCTCCGACTTTAGTAGGACTGGGCATGAACTCCGAGTTTATGTAGC
This sequence comes from Hadarchaeota archaeon (SeqCode), assembly GCA_964446015.1. Lineage (GTDB taxonomy): Archaea > Hadarchaeota > Hadarchaeia > Hadarchaeales > Hadarchaeaceae > Hadarchaeum. Next base: position 15,129 of record CAYUMT010000002.1, on the reverse strand, counting down.
TGAAGAACTCGTATCCCAAGTATCCAACGGAGAGGTAGCCCTGTCCCAGCATCTCATCGAGAAAGTCAATAGGTTCGATGTTTATTAAAGTCCTGCGCCCCGCCTTTTGCAGATATGTTCTACCCCCTTGAGATATCACGTAAAAGCTTGGATTTTCCATTCTCAGGGCTGAATCCCCGTCCGACGTCCAACCTCCGCCTGAGCTGAAGAGAAGCACCTCTCCCCTGAGTTGTCTATCAGCTTTGGTTGTTGTCATCACACCCACTCTCCAAATTGCCTAATAAGACTGGATTTCAGCGCATTAGGATGAATATTGTGAGCGATATAAGTGAGAGAAGTATTAGCAGCGGTGAGGTGACGAAGTAAAATCCGTTGCTGCGATAGACGTAGATGATCCAAGACGGGATCTTGGATAAGTCTACATATTTTCCGATCATTGGCAGTGCCACTAGGGCGACGCCGATTAGTATCAATGCTATGCCGAGTAAAGTTATCCCGTTCGTGATCTCGCCCCTATAGAATCTCCGTTTGCTCAACGTGGCCGCCACAGTATCTCCGCGCATATGTGGCGAGCGAGTTCACACAGGCCTCAACCCTTTCCCTGCCTATCCCCGGCGCGTTCCATACAACTATCAGGGCGTTCGATGTCTTCTGGGTAACCATAGTTGCCTTCGAGTCCCCCAAAGTGTAAGCGGAGAGTACCCTCTGGTCATCCTTTATAATTATCTCGCTTAGCTTCGTGCTTAGCTTCCGCCCGTCGATCAATTCTATTGGCTCGAAAGAGCTGGCTACGGTGGTTATGGCCTCACCCTTTATCTTCTCGAAATCATAGACGCCTGCCGAGACCCAGTGCTCGATCGTCGCAAGCAGGCACGAGTCGACGAGATTGTTTATGGACGGAAACCTGTCGTCCAGCGCGCGCCTGAGCAGGAACTCGGGGGCCGGGCGATAGCTGGACGGGTCGGCGCCCATCGCCTTGAAAAGGGCCCGGTAGGACTTAACCTCCGGTAACTCCAGAATGTCCATTTCCGCATAACGCGCCTTTAAGTCGCTGAAAATCTGGCGCTTTCTCTCAACTAGGCCATCGATCATAGGCTCGATAGTTATACCGCTCGCACGAACGTAACCTGCGATGAAGTCCGGATACTTCTCGCGAACCTTAGGATCAAGCTTCATACCTCAACCTCCGAAATCTACTCTGGCGAGGGCGCTTTTTAACTTTCTCGGCTATATCTTGATGGTCAATTGCATGATGGCGCTTACGAGGTCTTTCTACGAGAGGAGCCCGGCTCTGGTGGCCAAGGAGCTGCTGGGCAAGGTGCTGGTCCACCGCCCACCGGAAGGCGTCACAAGCGGCCGAATAGTTGAGACGGAGGCTTACTTTGGTAAGGGTGACCCGGCTTCCAGAGCTTCTCGAAAGCGCACGAAGTTGGTCGAGCTAATGTGGTGGCACGGCGGCCTCGCTTTTATTTATATGGTCCATAACAACTGGATGTTCAACGCCACTTCTAATCGCGAGGGTGTCCCAGGAGCCGTACTGATAAGAGCAATAGAGCCCATGGAAGGCATCGATCTTATGAGGCTAAGACGAGGCGTGGATGACGATCATCTGCTCACATCAGGCCCTGGTAGGATGACGAAGGCGATGGGCATAACTTACGAACATCATAAGCTTGACCTGACTAAATCGCGAATACTGACAATTTTAGATGATGCGGAGAATAGCTTCAAAACATCACGTTCTCACCGGATCGGGGTGCGCGAGGACCTGAAGAGGGAGCTTAGGTTTTTCATCGAGGGGAACCAGTTCGTCTCCAGGTAGAAAGAAATCATCCTTACGCACCTACTTTAGTTCTATATTCTTCTATCCGATTCAGGCATCACAACTCCCATCACCCCAAACAGTAAGCTAATTCAAATAAATCTGGGGGGAATCAACTTATATTTACTCGGGCAAAAAGCGAGTTTTAATTTGCTTTCCACAGATAATAGGGATGCATTCAAATGGAAACCACAAAAGAAATCGGTAAAGTCAAGGCTAGGGGACCACGTTATCGAGATACCAATCTACAGATAATCTTTGGCATAAGTCTAATGGCCGTCCTAGGTGTCACTAGTATAACACCGGCTTTTCCAAAAATAGTGGAAGAACTTAACATAATGCCCATAGAAGTAGGACTTCTGATTACGGTTTTTACATTTCCGATGATAATCTTTGCCCTCTTTTTAGGGGTACTCGGGGACCGGTTTGGTAGAAAAAAGATAATTATAGCCTCGTTGGCCCTATTCGGCGTTGCGGGAGGGGCATGCTCGTTAGCCCGTGATTTTAACCTTTTACTCATTTTGCGTTTCTTCCAAGGGATAGGGTCTGCTTCGTTGTTTCCACTCGGCGCAACAATTATTGGCGACATTTATTCGGACAAAGAACGAACCGCAGCCATGGGTTATAACATCAGCGTTCTTTACCTAGGTTCGGCAATTTTCCCAGCAGTTGGTGGAGCGATGGCGATATTTGGTTGGAATTATCCCTTTCTTCTCTCCCTCCTTGCCCTGCCAATTGGACTTATGGCCCTGTTTTTTCTGAAGAATCCTGAGCCAAGAGGAGACCAGCACATCAAAGAATATTTAAAAAACATTTGGGGGGACATAAAAAATCGCCAAGTTTTCGGCCTTTACGTTTTCAGCATTGCCATCTTCATAATCTTTTACGGATCTTATTTGACCTACTTTCCACTTTTGGTGGGTAACTCGTTCGGCGCAACCTCCATTATTATTGGTATCATCATAGCAGGTACGGGCATCATTGCATCACTAACGTCCTCAAGTTTGGGTAGATTAGCGAAGGTTATCTCAAAGGGAAATCTTATTAAAGCGGGCTTTGTTCTCTATGCTTTGGCCTTAATCACCATCCCTCTTGTTTCAGACATTTGGCTTTTTATAATTCCATCGGTGGTATTTGGTGTTGCCCATGGGGTTACTCTGCCTAGCATTGAAACGCTCATGGTGGGGTTGGGGTCTATGGAGAACCGCGGCGCGTTTATGTCGGTGCATGAGATAGTCGTGAGGTTGGGACAAACACTGGGGCCAATCGTGATGGGGGTAATTTTTAGCATTTTTGGGATGGCCAGTATCTTTTATGCCGGTGCTCTGTTATCAATTGCGATGCTTGCATTTACCTTTATCACGAAATAGGTGTCCCCCTTGAGATTGTGGACCGTTCATCCAAAGTATCTTGACACAGCCGGGTTGGTGGCACTCTGGAGGGAAGCTCTGCTAGCCCAAAGTGTTCTGATGGGCAGGACTAAGGGATGGAGAAATCATCCGCAGCTGGAAAGATTCAAGGGGCATCGCAAGCCGGTTTCGGCCATCGGTTTTTACCTGAATCACGTTTACAGGGAAGGCAGAAGACGAGGATACGACTTTAAAAAAGGAAAGATCTATCGAAACCAGGTAAGGGTAGACCAGATTAAAGTTTCCAGGGAATTCGTATCATTGGAGCTGAAAAGTCTAAAGCAAAAACTTAGAAAAAGAGACCGCGGGAAGTACAGGCGCCTATTGAAACTTAAAGAAATCGAGCTGCACCCGATATTCCGCTACGCATAATCATCTGAAAATCTAGTTTTTAGCTGAATTGATGCTTGGAAAGTAGTGACCCTATTTAAAGAATCCTGCGAAAGATTATATGGCGGCGGAGGCCAGCTAGCCCGGACAGGCGTTGGCTAACGCTTCGGAGGATTGGCACACACTAACCGCCGCCTACAAAATTTTGAACAGTAAATTTCAATAATTGTAAAGACACATATTTTTATCGTGGGGACGAGATAAACCTAAATCTTTAACTGGGGAGATTATATGGGGAAAGATGAAAGTCAGGGCACACGTTCAAGTAAGCGGCCGCGTTACCGGAGTTTTCTTCAGGGTAAACACCCAAGAGCTAGCCCAACGGCTCGGCGTCAAAGGTTGGGTAAAAAACATGGGCACCGGGGTAGAGGCGATTTTCGAGGGAGAGCGGGACAAAGTGGAGAAAATGATAAAGTTTTGCCGTACCGGCCCGCTTGGAGCCAGAGTCTCTAGGGTCGATGTTAACTGGGAGGATTACAGGGGAGAGTTTTCGGATTTCGATATCATTTATGGGTGGCGTTGATGGAAGTTCGTTCTATTTCGGAAACTATGGATGAGATTTTCAGGAATTATAGGAGACATCCCAAACTCCGCAAGGACTGGAGGGTCCTAGCGGGGAGCGATGATTACGGTTATAGCGATCTATTCTTCTACGGCCCTGGAGTCGGGATATGGCAGGTCAAGGGGGAGATGAAGAACCCATATGAACTCGTGGGCGCAGGCGCCAAGCTGCACGCGAGGAAGATTGACGATGATATTCGTGAGATAATGGAGCAAGGGATGCCGATGCCATTTGGACTTGTCTCCCCTCACCCTAAGATTAAGGACCGGGCGATAATAGCAGCTGGCGTCGGACGTTATCAGGAGTCCATGGATAACCTCAGGGAAACGCTACCCAGCAAACATCGGGGCACTGAGCGGGGCCTCAAGCAGAGGCTCGACGAAATCCGCAAGAAATCTGGACTCGATGCCGCTTATCGTTAATCAAAGCATTCATTGGGCTGTCAAGTGGGGACTTCAACGTCAACGTACGTGAAAACAAAACTGAGAAACTCAAAAACTTCCAGCTTAACTGACATAAGCTTGTAACTACCTATCTTGTTTGGTGTGGATTCTGGAAACATCCAATTCATTCGATTTGCTGGCCAAGCCAATCCGCAGGTTGGTGGCCGAACGTGGATTCACAGAGCCCACTTTGCCGCAGCAGGAGGCGATACCTAAAATACTTGATGGGAAAAATGTGCTCCTAATCGCCCCAGCCGGCACCGGGAAGACCGAGGCCGCTTTCCTGCCCGCTCTCCACCTACTCCTGATGTCCCAAACTCGGGAGCGCGGAATCAAGATCATCTACCTGACCCCACTCCGGGCCCTGAATAGGGACATGCTCGACCGCCTGGAGAAATGGTGCAGGAGCCTCGACTTCCGCGTCTCCGTTAGACATGGCGATACCGCGGCGCGCGAGAGGAGAATCCAAGCCCTGATACCTCCTGACGTGATGATAACGACGCCGGAGACCCTCCAGATCCTGCTCCTCGGCAGAAGATTGAGCACGTACCTCCGCAGCGTGCAATTCGTCATCGTGGATGAGGTACATGAGCTTGCCGACAACAAGCGTGGGGCTCAGCTCTCCATCACTCTTGAGCGCCTTAGACAACTGAAGGGCGGGGAGTTCCAAGTCATAGGACTATCCGCAACTATAGGTTCCCCGGATGAGGTGGCGAAGTTCCTAGTTGGGACCGAAAGGAATTGTGAGGTGGTGGACGTCAGCGTAGCTCGTGAAACGAAGCTGGATGTAATCTACCCAACGCCTACGAAGCGTGACGAAAAACTCGCCTCGAAACTCTACACCTACCCTCATGTCGCGGCGAGGCTACGCGCGATACGCAAGCTGATAGATGACCACGGCTCGACGCTTGTATTCACAAACACCCGCCCGACAGCAGAGGTTCTGGCCAGCCGCTTTCGCCTCTGGGACATCAACTTCCCAATAAGCGTTCATCATGGGTCACTATCATCACTCACACGGATGCGCGCGGAGAAGGGCCTCAAAGGGGGAGACTTGAAGGGTGTGATATGCACATCATCGATGGAACTTGGCCTCGATATAGGTGGGGTGGATCTCGTGATCCAATATAACTCCCCGAGGCAGGCGACCAGACTGCTGCAGCGCGTGGGACGCAGCGGCCACAGGATAGGTGAGGTTTCAAACGGCGCTATAGTGGTTCAGGACCCAGACGACGCTATCGAGTCCATAGTCATAGCGGCGCGTTCCCATCAACATGAACTGGAGCCGGTCCAGGTCCCTGAGAAGCCCCTTGACGTCCTTTTACACTCGCTGGTCTCGATAATTGCCTCACGGAGGAGAGGTAGCGTCGACCAAGCATACGAGGTCTTCAGACGCGCCTATCCATTCAAGGGGCTGACCAAGGAAGATATTCTCAAGGTGCTGAGCTTCGCCCAGACCCTGGAGAGGAGGCTGGCTTGGGTTTCGGATGACGGTAAGGAACTTTCCCGCCCGAGGTCTACGGAGAGGGTCTTCAATTACTATTTCGGCAACCTCTCGATGATCCCCGTGTCTAAGCAGTACATTGTAGTTGACGATGCACACAACAGACCTGTGGGAATCCTTGACGAGTCATTCGTGGCGGAGTACGGTGAGCCGGGGGTAAAGTTCGTCATAGGGGGGGAACTCTGGAGGATTTTGCAGGTCTTCAGGGACAAGGTCTTCGTGAAGCCCGACAAGGACCCGGCCGGGGCGATACCTACTTGGATCGGGGAGGAAATCCCCGTTCCTTACTCGGTAGCCCAAGAAGTTGGACGACTGAGAGCAAGAGTAGAGGAATTCGTGCGCTCCGACAAGAAATTTGATAAAATCACAGAGAAACTGGCGGAGGATTACTGTACAAGGGGGGAAACCATGAGGCTCGCCCTCGCAGAGGCCCATGAACAGTCGAGGAGCGGCCTGCCCCTGCCAACTCACTCCCGAGTCACGATCGAGAAGGTTAAGGAAATTTGCGTCGTGAACGCCTGTTTCGGCACGCTGGTCAACCGAACGCTGGCTCGCCTGCTCGCATACAAGGCATCTGGAGAGATTGAGGAGACGACAGCTGTTTCGATTGACCCGTACAGAATTCTGCTGCGCTCGAGGGCCCTGGAGCCCGAGCAGGTGGTGGAAATCCTGAAGGGAAAGCTCACAAAGGACCTGCAGCGGGATCTCACAAAGATAATCGAGGAGAGTCGCTTCTTCCGATGGCGGCTTACTCAGGTGGCGCGCAGGATGGGCGTGCTGGAGCGCGAGGCGGAGATAACCAGCTCCGTCGTCGACAAGCTCATACGCGCCTTAAGGGGCACGCCGGTCTTTGAGGAGGCGCTTAAGGAAGTTGTGCAAAAGGACCTAGACCTAAAGCGCACATTGGAGGTCCTAGAGCGGATTAAGGGTGGCAAGATTGAAGTTGTATCCATTGGTGAGAGGCTAGACCCCACGCCAATATCAAGCCTGGCCTGGAGACAACGCTACCTGACGCTAGAGCCCGTCATGCCTGAAAGGATTAAACTTCTGGCAATAGCGTCGGCCAAGGCGCGCCTGCTCAGCGAGGCTCGTACCTTTGCTTGCGCTGATTGCAAGCGCTACGTCGAAGAACTCCAGATCCACAAGCTGGACGAAAGGCCGAGCTGCCCGGCCTGTGGTTCAAAAAGGTTGGGTATGGTGGATGAATCTGAGGATGAAGTACGCCGAGCGATTGAACTCGTCGGCCGTGGCAGGAGCGTGGCGGCCTGGCATGAAATTCTTGAAACCTCAAAGCTGATCTCGGGGCACGGTAAGCTCGCCGCTATTGCCCTGTCAAGCAGGGGAATAACAACCTCAGCTGCCAAGGAAATCCTATCTAAAGAGCCCAAGTTTTCCAACAGGTTTTTGGAGCTCATTTTGCGTAGGGAGAGGGAGGCGCTTTTCAAGAGGTTCAAATGGAAATAGGCCATTCCTAGTCAGTGCCCTTGTTTCTTGAACCTTCCCCTCTTCTTTTCCCACTCGCGAGCAGTTTTAAGTCCCCAATAGACCCAGATTGGCCCGAGTATCGCGGCCATCGCTAGAACCGATACCCCTCAATTAAACTTGGATGAAAATATCTAAACTGTGCTTTTAAAGTTTTACAATTACAAATTAAGTAGATTAATTTTGAGACCCATTATCCGGACCCTGTGGCCGGTAGTAAATCCCACCCCACAACTGCTAAATGGCCACTTTCGAGCTCGAGCTTAAGGTTCGCTAGTCCGATCGAAATTTTAAAAGGCTAAATAACTGTCCACTCATATCATCACGGTAAGATGAAATTCAACATTCCAACAAAAAATGAGAGGCTCAAGAAGCTGATCCTCAAAATAGAGAAAGATGAAGAACTAAACACATTTTGGCGTTGCGCAAACATCGTCGCGATTGACCGCCTCGGGTTTACGGACCACGGCTCAACGCACGCTAAGATAGTCGCAAACGCCGCTTTGAAGCTCTGCCACTTGCTCAAAAATGTGGAAATGCCAGGCGTCGTGAGGGATTATAAGCTTTCTGAGGAATACTCTGAGATCGTGGCCTTCCTCGCATCGATCCTTCACGACATCGGGATGGTGGTGCAGCGCTATGATCATCAATATTTTAGCGCAGCTATATCCTACCCAATTCTCGATAGATTACTTTCAGACTACCCGACAGAGGAGAGGACGATAATAATTTCCGAAACTCTACACGCAATCGTCTCCCATTACTCGAGGGAGCCAGCCCTCACAAAGGAGGCTGGAATATTCTGCATAGCAGACGCCTTGGATATGGCCCGAGGAAGGGCAAGAATACCGTTTGACGCGGGAAAAATAGATATCCACTCGGTCTCGGCTCTTTCGATCGAAAGCTTGGAAGTTATGAAGGGGGAGAAAAAGCCGGTTATGATAAAGATAAATATGTCAAACTCAGCCGGCATCTTTCAGGTAGATGAGTTGCTCGGCAAAAGGATCAAGAACTCTGGGCTCGGTGAGTACATCGAGGTCGTCGCGGAGATAGCCGAGGTTGAGAAGAAGATTTTACATAAGTTTGAACTGCATTGAATTAGGGCCTAGTCACAGTCAAGTAAACACTGCGCGATAGTTGAAAAAATTTATTATAGAAAAATAGAGGTCTTTATGTCCATGGCCCAAGGGAGTAAACTAGATGTCCAAAACCTTAACCAGGTGGGTATTGATTATCGCTGGAACTTTTTTTACGGGGCTCGGGATAGTTGGCATATTTTTGCCACTCCTACCAACCACCCCCTTCCTATTGCTCGCTGCGGCGTGCTATGCTAGAAGTTCCAAAAGGTTTTACGATTGGCTATTGAACAACAAGCGCTTTGGTAGATATATCAAGAACTATCGTGAGGGTAAAGGTATATCATTAAAAGTTAAAGTTGTTACAATCTGTTTATTATGGTTGACGATAGCAATTTCGGCTTTAGTAATTCATGATCTTTTTATCGCCATAATCTTGATGCTCGTGGCTGTTGGCGTTACCCTGCATATACTTACCATTCGAACCCTGAAAAACAGATCTTATTATTAATGCGATGGGAAATTTCCCCAAGTCTGAACCCATTTTAAAGTGTTTTTTAAGGCTTTCTCGCCTTGATGCGTTTATTAATCCCATATCTGGGCTCAGTCTTCTTCTCCTTGAGATACCTATCTAACCCAATCTTTTTCATCCTTCTGTTGCACTTGAGCCAAATTTCTACAAGGCCCTCATTCTTGGCCTTCTTCATTGTAAAGGGAATTATCTTACAGGGGAAGTCAGGGCACTGATAACAGAAGTCCAGTCCCTTATCCGTCGGACATAGGACCATTGTACATGTTTCTGGCATGCATGCCGCACCATGTTCCTTGCCCCCACCAAACCTGCATCCCAGACAATCCTGCCTTCCGAAATATTCCATGACCCTCATGAACTTGGGGTAGTCCTTCAACTCAGGAGCTACCTTTTCATATATTTTTGCTATTCGCTCGAACCCATCCAGCATTTCCTTCAAACGCCGGGCCGCCTTCCTTATCTCGCTTTTATGATAGAATGCACATGTACCGCAATACAGACCACACGGCGCGATTAACTTCTTGTCCCCAGTAAGGACCATTGTCCGACCTTCTCACGATAAAATAAAATCAATCTGTTATTAATCTTTTGAATAAATTTACTCCATCTTTTTTTGGGTTTCTTCATCTGGTACCTCAGCTTCGGGCTCGGCCTTTGATTCCTCTGACTTCTCCTTTCCAAGCAAAAGGCCGAGCAATGTCCTCTGGTCGATTTCAGCCCGTGCCCGCCATCCCAGATACAAGAGCCCCTGTTCATCCTCGGACAGATACCCACGGCGGATGAACCGATCAATCGTGGATTCCACGCGCCATCTGGGGAATTTCTCCTGAAGTATTCGCTCGATCTCCTTCAGAGGTGCCTTGCCCTGCTTCGATAGAATATGGGCCAGAGCAACGGTCAGCATGCCCATGTCGTCTATGCGCCACCCGAAAGTCCGAGCGTCCGTGAGCTTGGGATGGCCGCGCAGGGTGACGAAGTATCGGTCCGACTCAGAATCCTCTTCGCCCTCGCTCACGCGTTTGACCGTCAGACCCAGTTTCTCCAGCTCAACATCCAGCAGCTTCACTATCTGCAGGAAATCCCTCCCGAGCGCGCGTCTCAGCTCCCACGCCTTGGTCCCGGGCTGCATATGGTGTCTGAACAGCAGGAGCTGGGCGGCTCGCGCCAGTTTCCCACGAACCTCGGCAACATCCTGATCCTCAGCCACGCTTATTCCTCCTGAGCCAATCCTCGCGAGCGATTGATATGGGCACTGAAAAGGTCGTTACGTGCTCCAAATCCTGCGGCTTAGCTAATGGTTTGAGGGTTATCTCCTCCTCAAGCGGTTTGACTTCCAATGTGGCGTAGCCGTAGCTGACGAGGAAGCTGACTATCCAGGCCTTCAACACCGTCTCCTCGAAACTTTTGCTGTGGATAAAATCCCAGTAAGAAATCGCGTCGCGCTCGCCGGCCGCGTCCTTCAACTCCCTCCAGTTTCTATCTAAAAGTGTAGTCAAGTCCTCTTCGGTGAGTATCCCCATGCGGGCGAGCTCTCTGCGGGCGATCTCCCCGGTCATCACCTCAGTAACATCTAAATCCCGCATTCTTTCGTCGAGCGCGGGCAGGTTGCGCCAGTAGTCCATGCCGTCTCTGATTCCAGGCGGCGAGAGGCTCTCCATATCGATTATTGGATGCCACGCGCGAACGAGCACCTCAGCTAGATCCTTAGGCGGGAGGGCGTAAAGTTTGAGCATTATTAGCAGGGGGTCGAGGTATAGCATCGAGGATTTGTACTTAATCCATTCGCTCTGATAGAATACAACATCAGCCAGACCAAGCACAGCTTGGATGTCCATATAGAGCTCCTCGTTTTTCTTAAGCTTGGGTAGGAGTTCCCTCAGCCTGTCGAAGAACTCGTGGACCTCTACGTCGAACGGGTCCAAGCCACGCTTCCTAACCGAGTCGCACAGGTCCACCACTCGCAGCAACAGCTCCTGACGATCGCTGTACATATCTACGCAGCCACCTTCACGCTGGAAGAGCCAGATATATTCTGGACCGTTATCACGTTCGGAACCATCTCAACGTCAACGAGTTGCCCGGGCGTGATGATGATGTACTGAGCTGTTTCGCCGTGCATCATTCCAAGTATCTCTCTCATCATCTGCTCGCGGTTTTTGGGATCCATGTGTATCTCGAACTCGTCTATCGCCCTGATGGGCGACTGAATCCGCTGCTGGAGCGCCAGCAGGAAGCACATTATCGCCGTCGTCCGCTCCCCGCCGCTCTGCGTCTGAGCGTCCAGCACCCGCGGCTCCGCCCCCCTGTAGCCGACCAGTAGCTCAATCCCCGCCTCATCTATATCATCTGGGTTCGAAAGGCGCACATCGCCAGATGCGCTGACGCGTTTCAATATATCCACGTACTTAACCCTGACCTCCCTCAGCAGCTTGTTCAACTCGCTCTTCCACCTCTGCTTCCTGAGCTCCAGCTCTTCCAGGGCGCGCTTGCGGTTTGCCGCGGCGATCTCGGCCTTAGCCTGGAGCTCCTTGAGCGTGTTCTGATAGCTGGTGTACATGCGCTCGACATCAGGGGAAACATCGGCAAGGCCCATTAGATGCGCGTTGGTGATCTTCAGCTCGTCAAGAACTTCCTGAGGCTTGCGATTAGTCTCTACCTTGGGACCAACCTCGTTCGCCTCCCTTTCGAGCCCCTCGAGCTCCCTCATTAGATTTCTGAGCGAGGACTGGACCTCTGAGATTTCCCCCTCTAGAAGTTCGCTCTTTAGCCCGAGTACTGCTGCCCTTACCTTGGAATTAATGTATGACTTCCTGGAACTCTCGGTTTTTCCCTTTATTTCGACAAGTTTGGACTTGGTCTCCTTAATCCGCTCGTTGGAGTTCGTGACCCCTTCGCGCGCGCGCCTTAAATCTGGATCCAAACCCTTAACGAAGTCGCCTAACTTGGCCTTGGTTCCCAGCAACGAGTTTTTCAGCCCCGCAAGCAACTTACCGATGGCCTCCGCCTCAGCATTTGCCCGCTCCTGCTCTATAAGCCTCTGATAGGTGGAGTCTATTTCAAACTCTAACTCCTTCAGATTTTTTTCGAGTCTACCCTCTAGTTTAGAATTTTTATTCAGGTCAACTTTTATCTCCCCTAGCTGTTTCTTCAGCTCGGCCAACTTTGAACGGGAGTTCTCCGCAGATTCCGACTGCTTTATGACCTTGGCCCACGCGAGCTCGAGCTCCAACTCCCCTTTTCTGCATGCGAGCTCCTGTTTACGCTTGAACCGCTGGTACTCCCCCTCCCAGTATCGCAGAGTTTCATTCGCCTTCTCTAGCAGGCTGCGGGTCGACTCCTCCTCGCTCAGGGTGTGGGACAGCTTCTCCCTAGCCTCAAGAATTGTCTCCCGGTAGTCCCTCAGACCGACAGCCTCCTCAACCGACTTCAGCCTTTCTTTCGTATCTATCGCGCCGAACACATCGATCATGCTCTGGTGCATTATAATCAGCATGTTGTCCGGGTTTATCGAGAGCCTGTATAAAAGGTGCAGGACCTCACCCTTTGTTGATGTTCTCGAGTTCACCTCATGCCAGTAGTTTCCGTCCTTGCTTAGGTACCTGGAGAGGACGATTGTGTCGGAATTGACGCTCGCTATGGGGCGTTTGCCACCCTGGACAGCGTTATCGAAAACTACGCTGACGCGCCCGAGGTCCTTGCCCCTCCGGATCAGGTCACCGAGCCTGCGAGAGCGCTCGGTATAGGTCTGGCCCAATGCAACTGCCAGCCCGAGAAGTATCGATGACTTACCAGCACCGTTTGGCCCGACTACTAGGTTCAGCCCGGCTTTAAGCGGGATCCTAGAATACTCATGACTCATGAAGTTCTCGAGTATTATCTCCCGGACTAGGGCGCTAGTAACTTTAGGCATAAACTAAGCTCCTTCCATAGATATTTGGCTGCTAAACTTAAAAGTGTCCCACCATTTAGGGTCTTTGCCGATTGAAATCAGGCGCTAAAAACACAAAAGTTAATAAAACACCTGCTACGAGCTTCATTAAGTCTCATGCACTAAATCTTTGGGGCACACATATGGTACTAGTCGCGAAAATCTTCGAGTTGAAGGAGCCAACCGAGCTGTCGCTTATCGCTCGTAAGCTAAAGGGTTTCAGGGAGGAAGAGCCCCATGAATCAGGCGGAAAAACATCTAAACTCTCGACCGAAATAATAGAGCTAAAAATGGAGGAAGATTCGCTCTCCGGAATCTTCAGCAAGGACTTCGTGATCAGCCGCTATTACAAGCGCGGTCTGGTCGAGACCCTAGTGACGGAGGAGTGCCCTTTCTGGATAAAACGATACAAAAGACGAACTTTCCTTATAGTGCTCGCGCCCTCGAAGGCTAGGGGGGTAAAGAAGCTACTCACGAACTACATAGCGAACAAGCTCAGCGAGATAGTCTTCATAAAAACAGGGGCGATAGTGGAGGCGAAAATCACCAATGATACCCTCAGGGACCTACATGAATCAAACCCCCATGCTACTAAGCTTATCTGGTTCGACGAGGTTGACATTCCGAACGTTGGGAAGCTGGCCTTGGCCGGCTCAGGGCTGGCGGATACTAAGCTCTACCGTGATTATCTGGAAAGGGGCAAGCTCTGGTATTGCGTATTTGAAGTGGCAAAACGGGGGCTCACGGTCGGGATCACCAGAAATTCCGTGGTTACGCTTTTTAGTAGATCCACTGTGACCGAATTTATTAGCTATATTTTTGCAGATGTAATCCCATTATTGGAATAAACTGATCGCATCGATCTTGACCTTTTTAAACTTTCTTTCTCCATTAGCATTTCGAGTTGCTTTATCCTACTCGCCTTTTTGGGATGTAACATGTTACGCCCAACTAATCTAATCCAATCCTGAACGCTCTCCTTGAAAACGTGCAGTATGTACACATTTTCTTTAGCTCTACGGGGATTACCATAAAAATAGCGTAACTTATTTTTCTTATGAGATAATTGACAACTTGTTTTGATTCCCAAATTATCCAAACTTCTACTGATTTTCTTGATTAACTCAAGATTAATTTTATTCTGACACAGCTTCACTTCTACAAGCAACCTTTCTCCAACGAAGTACCACACTGTGCCCTCTGCATCCCAAAATCCTGCTAAAAAGTACCCAAGTTTATTGGCCAACAATAATTCCAGTGTCGTTCCTCCATTTTTTGTCTGTTTTTATCAACCTTGCTATGTTGGAATTGCTGAACCAGATTCTGTAGCTGTATGCGCCCTCCCGATCCATGCCCTTACCAGTTTTAAACTCCCTGTACTGGATACCTATCTTTCCGCCGTGCTCCATGCTAACTTTGCTCAAAATAGAAAGGAGAGGATCTATAAGACCGAATTCAGTATTGCAAAGCTCGATTCCATTATCACGTACGTAGCCATCGCCTATTGTAAAACCTATGAGATAAGCAAGTTCATCGGTTAAATGGATCGATAACATTTTCACATGCTTACCATCTACGACAACCAATCTCGTCCTTTCCATCGGCGTTTCTAGAACAAGCCTTGGCAGATGACTTGGGGCTTTGTACGGTATAGGTTTGATTCCAAGTTTTTTAATCCATTTATTGATAGTCCTGTAATCCTTAGCCAATTCTTCCGCCATTTCCTCCATGCTCTTGCCCTTGTTTACATAAATCCCATAGAAAACTTCTCTGGTACCATCGAAGCCTAGAGCATTAATGACTTCTCTCAAGGACCTTGATTGTTTTATTGTCTGATATGATGCTGCAAACTCTGGGTGGTTTATTCCATCTATATTTTGGCAAGAAGATCCCGATAAATGGTTAATAAATCTCACCGTCCTACACATAGAATCGCCTTACGTCTTCAGACGATTTTCGAGGAGGGGTAACCGAAAGTATT
>CAYUMT010000001.1:51799-56983 GCA_964446015.1 Hadarchaeota archaeon (SeqCode) | reverse complement strand
ATGCTCCGCTATGGCCTCGCTCAACTCGGGCATCCCGGCGCTCTGGGTATACCTCGTCATGCCGCGGGCTAGGGCTTCATTCGCAGCTTCCTTTATGTGGGTGGGGGTGCCAAAGTCTGGCTCTCCAACCTCCATGTGCACAATCCTCTTGCCCCCTCGCTCGAGCTCTTTCGCCAATGCCAAAACTCTAAGCGTGCTCGAAGGCGGGATCGATGACATCCTATTGGCGGGCTTCATGTTCCAACCAGGTAGCATTTTAGGTGTTTAACATAAAACTTTTGCTGGGTCTACATGCATTGGATAGATAAAGTCGCAAGCGCCCTCAATAAGCGTGGGGGTAAACAGGTCATCGCCAGTGGAATCTCAATCTCCGGACATATCCACATTGGCCACTGCAACGATGTCTTCATAGCCGACGCTGTCCGCAGGGCAGTCAACGAGCTGGGTTCGGAAGCCGAAAGCATATGGTATGCTGATGACTATGACCCAATGAGGCGCATCCCTTGGCCGCTGAATGAGGGGGAACTAGCGCAGAGGTACAAACAGTATCTCGGGATGCCGTATGCAAACATACCCTCTCCAGACCTAGATTACAAGGACTTTGTGGATTACTTTTCTAGGCCTTTCGTGAAATCGTTAGGAGATTTTGGCATCAAAGTTAAGATTTACTCCGGAGCTGAGGTCTACAGAAGCGGACAAATGGCCGGCTTCATCAGGACGGCACTTGAAAACTCGGACGCAATCCGAAAAATCCTAAACAAATATCGGGAGAAACCGCTTCCCGAAGGATGGTTGCCCTTTGACGCAATCTGCCAGAGTTGCGGTAGAATCTCGACAACAAGGGCCATCTCCTGGCATGACAATTACGTGATATATCGGTGCGAGGGCGCGGACTACGTAACAGGCTGTGGCCATGAGGGTGAAGTCGATTATACAAATGGCGGCGGTAAGCTCACATGGAGGGCTGAGTGGCCCGCACGTTGGAAACTCCTCGGCGTCACATGCGAGCCCTTCGGCAAAGATCATGCGGTCTTGGGAGGCAGCTACGACACGGGAAAACTGATAGCGAAGAAAGTTTTCAAATACGACGCCCCCTATCCAATACCTTACGAATGGGTCAGCATGAAGGGCAAGCGTTTGTCCTCATCTAAAGGAGTGGTCTTCACCCTTCGACAATGGGTAGAGATAGCTGAACCCGAACTATTGCGTTATTTCATCTTTCGCAGCAAGCCCATGAAGTCCAAAGAATTCGACCCTGGACTAGCCCTACTCGACCTTATCGACGAGTACGACATGGTGGAAGATGTCTACTTCAAAAGGGAAAAAGCTGGCGAGAAAAAAACTGAGCAGCTCAAGCGTATCTATGAACTTTCCCAGGTCGGCGCTGCGTCAAGGGAACCGATACAGCGCCTCCCCATGAGGTTCGCTGCAGTCCTAGCGCAAGTCGTGACTGAAGATAATGCGGCCATTGGGATCCTAAAATCAAGAAAGATGTTGGTCAACCCAAGTGAACTTGACATAAATCTGGCACTTCGCCGCCTGAAACTGGCACGAAATTGGGTCTTGAAATACGCGCCGGAAAACCTGTGCTTCAAGGTAGCAAAATATGTACCAGAGGGGATATCCCTGCGCCTGACGCCAAAACAGAAGGAAGGGCTGAAACAGCTGGCCGATGACCTCTCGGCTCAAGATTTCACACCAGTTGACCTGCACAATCACATCTATGCGGTTGCCGAAAAAATTGGTCTGAAGGCCACTGAGCTGTTTAAGGCCATATACCTGGTATTGCTCAACAGGGAATCCGGACCACGTGCTGGGAGCTTCATCTCGGCCCTGGAAAAGGATTTCGTCGTGTCGCGATTCAGGGAAGCCTATTCTTGAGCCCGATTTTCATCTCCGAATTTTCCTCCACCAGTCTTTTGAACACTTCCTCGATATTCTCGTCTGGCGATAGATTCCTCTTTACAAATATGCCGGTGTGACCTATGGAGGCCCTCCGGGTCAGGACCTGAACCCGCTCCCGAACTATCTCAAGCCCAACGCCGACGAGCTTTGCCACGAAGGCTTCCCTTCCCACGACGGGACTCTCTATGTGTCCACTTGAAGCGGGCTCGATGAGCATTAGCCTTTTATCAACGCCTGGGACGCGAACCCCTCTTTTCACCTTATCGAAGTCAGATGCTCCACCAAAGTAGTAGAACTCCAACTCAGTTTGCTTGGGTTTTACAAGCGGGAATGTCACGGACCTATCCTCATCAATATATATGTGGGATTTGGGAAGCTGCCAAGGTGTCGCCATCACTATTTCCCTCCTAATAGGCCTGAGTCCGCCTCCTTGGAGAGCCAACTCGACCTTAAAGGATGGAACCACGAAAGGTATCACCACATCTATATCGCTGCCCTTATCCACGTCGCCTCGGGCAACGCTTCCGTGTACCATCGGCGATAACCCGACTGAATTCAAGATTTTCAACAGCTCAAGTGCGCGCCTTCTGAAGCCCTTTAGGAGCCCCCAACGTCCGTCCTCGTAAACAACCTCCCTGATGTCGGCTGAGCGAACTGGCTGAACCATGAGATCAAAGCTCTGTTTCGTGGTCGCCTATGACAAAACACTTCTCCGAGAGATGAAGCAGCGGCTTTAAGAGTTTGGCGTTTAGTCGCCCCGCCTTAACTGCATCCTTTTGAGCGTGCGCCGAGACGACTTTACCCGCGACCACCACGTACTCCGGTCCCTCGTGCGTCCAGTCCAGCTTGCACTCCAAATTTATCGGGCATTCAACCACCCTTGGCGGCTTCACCTTTTCGGATCGCTCCCAGTTCAGGCTGGACTTCTCCAGCTCGTTAACCCCCCTCGGGAAGTTCTTGCCACAGAGATACATTTGTTTCTTAATCCCCTCAGGCACCAAGTTCATCACGAACTCCTCCGTCTCGCAGATGTTCTTGTAGGTATCACTATCGCAGCTAGTTGAGAAGGCGACGATGGGTGGATCTGACTCAACCGGAGTAACCCACGACATGGGGGCTGCATTGATCCTACCCCTCCTATCGACGGTGGTTATCAGCACGATTGGCCGGGGTGCTATGAAACGGTATGCGTCCTTCAAATCTGCCGGCATTTTATCATACCAAACTTTCTTCCACCCACTTTAAATATTCGGGGAGTCCCTTTTCCACCCTTAGGACAAGCACTTCGGGCAACTCGTAGCTGTGGAGTTCTTTGATTCTGACCATTAAACGGTTTAGCTTTCTATTTGAGGTTTTGATCAAAAGCATGACCTCACTAGCCCGCTCAACCTTACCGCGCCATCTGTAAGTTGAACTTACTCGGGGCAGAGCACTCACGCAGGCCGCGAGCTTTTCCGACACCAACTTCTCACTGAGTCGCTTCGCTTCCGCGCGATTTTTCACCGTTGTTAACACCAGCGAAAACATTTGCTCCAACAATTGAGCTGAGCGCAGAGGTTTAAACCTTGTCGGTGGCATAGATAGACTACAGTGACTAAAATGATAGAATGGGTGCTAATCGCTATAGCCCTGCTCCTATTCTGGGGCATCATAAACCTAGCGAAGCGCCGATATAATCTCGAAAAGCGGGGCATCACAATCTCCCCTGGAATTTTGATGTGGCGCACTAAACATAGCTTAGAATTCATTGATCATGTTGGCCGTGCTCACAAGCGAGGATGGCGCATTTTTGGAAACGTTGCCACAGTTGTGGGATTCGGACTTATGGTGTTCATGTTCGTGATCATCATGTTAAATGCGATTGCTATCCTCACATACCCAAAAATAGAGGCCGCTGCCGCTGGCGTGAGACTTGTGATACCTGGAGTAACTATTCCACTTTGGGAAGGTTTGATCGCAATGTTCAGCTTGCTCATTGTACACGAGTTTTCACATGGATTCTTGCTTCGAGCTCAGGGAATACCGGCAAAATCAGTGGGGGCCATGGTATTCGTAATCATTCCGGGAGCATTTGTTGAACCCGACGAAAAACGTCTGAGGAAAGCACCCATCCTGCAGCGTCTTCGAATGTACAGCGCGGGATCGTTTGCAAATATCCTTTTTGCACTACTTTGTTTAGCTATCATCCTAATTGTAGTTGTTCCACTCCCTGGTGTTTACGTTCTGGTAACGGGTGAAAACTCTCCAGCGGAAAAGGCGGGTATACAACCGAGTATGCGCCTGTTCTCGATTAATGGTACTGAGATGAATACTTGGCAGGATTTCTATGACTTTACAGAGAAGATACGTCCCGGGGAAAAACTCAATATTGTGGCAAATGAGAAACTCTTTGCCATTACCACAATTGCACGCGAGGATAACGAAAATCGTGGTTTTATAGGTATAGCCCCAATTTCTGCCCTGCCAAGATCGAATTTTTCCAACCCCCTCTATACCTTTGCTGCAATATCATACGGAATCATGGGTCATTCGTTGTTCCACCCATACACCGACAATGCATTAATCCCCTGGCCATTGGTTTCGGTGTTAATGTGGATGTTTTTGCTCAACTTCGCTATTGGGATGTTCAACCTCCTGCCACTCGTACCGCTTGACGGAGGTTACATATTGCAGGGTGTGGTTGAGCGAGCAAGTTCTGAACAAACGGCAAAACGCGTGGGCTATATATTTTCTTTCATTGTGTTGGCGTTGCTTATCGTGAACTTTGTACCTATGTTCACGTGATAAAATGACCTACATCAAAGTTACCGTAAAACAAGTGGGAAAAAAACACAAACGCGAAATTCGACTCGACTCCCACACCACCATTGCCGACCTGCTGCGGAAGCTAGGCTACGGCCGCGAAACCATCGTTGTGAAACGCAACGATAAAATAGTAGCCGAGGAGGAGCGCCTATCCGATGGCGACCTCATCGAGATTTTACCCATAGTTACGGGTGGTTAATTGCTCAAGTGTACTTTTTGCGGGCGACGGGCAGTTTACAACCGTCGATACGCCGGTGTGCTGCTGTGTGACCGCTGCATGATAAAAAGCGTTGAGCGCCGATTCCGAAGGGCTATGAACAAACAAAGACTCGTGTCCCCCGGTGATCGCGTGGCCGTGGCCGTCTCAGGAGGCAAGGACAGCGTATCTTGCATGCACCTCTTATCCACACACTGCAGGCAAAAGCGTTGTCAGCTAGTTTCCTTGACGGTTGATGAGGGGATAAAGGGCTACCG
>CAYUMT010000001.1:40536-51699 GCA_964446015.1 Hadarchaeota archaeon (SeqCode) | reverse complement strand
CTAGACGACGAGGTTCAAGCTATCATGCTTAACTACGTTAGGGCGGACCTCGCTAGGCTGTATCGCCTAGGCCCAAGTTATCCAGAACGGGAGAGCTTCGTGCCTAGGATCAAACCATTGCGTGAGATTCCCGAGAAGGAAGTGGCCCTCTATGCGCTACTCGGTGGGATAAATGTGCATTTGGCCACTTGTCCCTACACAGGGGGGATACACAATGAGATTCGCGATTTTCTGAACAAGCTCGAGGAAAATCACCCTAACTCTAAGTTTATGGTCCTGCGGATGTTCGAGCGACTAAAGCCAAAACTTGTGGAAGCGATACCTGACTTTAAGATGCGCAAGTGCGAATCATGCGGGGAGCCTACTCCATCTAAAATCTGTAAGACCTGCGAACTTTTGCGCGGTCTGGGATTAAAGAGAAAGCGGAAAACCCTTATTTCCAAAGCAGCTAGGTAAGAACGGCGGCGAGCTAGGTGGGGGGCTACCCCTCCCCTCCTTCTACAAATGGGGTTTACGGTGGGCCGAAGCTCAGGGAAGGCGTTCGGAATCTCGTGAGGACCTGGTTTCCGGCGTCGAAGTCCTGTCCCGCAGGGTCGGCGGCGGTAGGGCCTCGGCCGTAGGGTCGTGGAGAGCTGCCCTAACCTGCTGAACCCGGCCAGGATCGGAAGATAGCAACCGTAGGTAGGACGTTCGGCGCTTGCGGAAAACGGGATGGAGCTAGGGACCAGCAATCTGCACAAGAGGAAGGCGTCAACCTTGGGCACGCTCGTCGCCATTTAAAACCTAATCATTATTGTCTTATGTCGTGTCAATCTTTAAACTACAAACAACAAAATAACGCTGGATGCCGGGGTAGCCCAGCCAGGTAAGGCGGCAGGTTGCTATAGGTAAAACTGCAGGTACCTGTTGGCGCATTGCGCCTCAGGGGTTCAAATCCCCTCCCCGGCGCCACTAAATCTTGACTAAAGCATTGGTCGGGCCGTTCCGAGATTTGCTCAAGCACATTCAACTTCGCTCCATCGTGTATCCACTTCAATCGAACGGAGCTGTAGTCTGTGTAGTATCTCGCCAAGACACGTTAAATTAATTTTTAACTTTGAGGGTGGGAGTGTGGGACCAACACCGCATGTTATTTAAGTGTGCTCTGCCAAAGTAAATTAGAATACATTGGACTTTTCTAAAAAAAGCCCTAGATGGAACGGCCGAGCTGTTTCTTCGATTTGTATTTGAGAAAAAACAAAGGAGAGTATAAAATGGCATATGGTGGAAGTTTCGGTGGGCCGAGAAAGTTCGGACCGCGTGAGATGCATAAGGCGACCTGCGCCAGTTGTCAAACTGAGTGTGAGGTACCCTTCAAGCCGACCGAAGGAAGACCTGTTTACTGCAGGGACTGCTACGCAAAAAGACGAAGATATTGAAACACCCGTAATTTTACCCAGCAATTGGGATTTTGGGCCTGTTCGTCTCGGTTGACGGCATCAGTCGATACATTTTTTATTTTTTTTCATTTTTTATATTTCTAGTTTGCAACTCTTACAGTCTTAGGGCGCAGCCGTTTTGCAAAGTATCTCTGAAATATAATATTAATTGTATCGAGATGTTGAGGGGGAAACCATAAACAAAAGTGGCAGGAATTTCGACCCCTCCGCTAATATTTCAACGAGTTTGCGAATCTCGACCACTTCGCTCGCTCATCGTTTTTTCACGTCAGGGCCTTTTTCCTACAGTCGTTGTATCGTCCCGTTCCTCCGCGGGACTTATCCACAGCCAGCCTCCAGTTTTTCGCCTGGATTTTTCCATGGATCCCCGTTGCCCTTAGGCTCCGGTTCTACCACCTCTGCAGGCTTTCATCCCTGCCAAGTGATACTTACGTTGGCTGTGCAGTTAAAGGTTCTTGTGAAAAATGGAGATATATCCAGAATAGGAATCAACCGCCTTAATAAAAAAGGTGGTGCGGCGGGCGGGATTTGAACCCATGAGTCCGATTGGTCCGTTAAACCCGAAACTAGGGTGCGGCTCCCCACGGCACCCTCTAGATTTAGTTAAACGCGTGATTTTTATCATAGGTTCTTCCAACCACTTTTATGTGAAAATGAACGAATAATCATTAGGGGGTGGACTGATGCTGAAGGACGCTCAAGAGGCCGTAAGAAAAATCTCGGGAGATTATCACAAGAAAAATGCAACAACCTCTGCTTTTTTCCACAGCTTGATAGCTGAGCAGATAGGTCAGGTGGCCCATTCTTACATGCACGAAGGGCGCTTTGTGAAGGATATTGAAGTTGATATCTCCGACGTGATACTTTGCTGTTTGGCATACCTCAACTGGCTCAACAAGGATGCTTCTGCCGCTTTTGTGAAATCCTTGGAAAAGCATGGGCATATGATCGAAAAGCTGAAAAAGCCATGATGATACCGTGAGCGGCTAACCAGTGAGCTTTCGCTCCTCCACTTTTCCACCTGGACTCATTTCGCCGAATACCTGCGCAAAGAATTTACTCACGCGCACATTTCGATCTAACCAAGAGTCCGGCAGCAGTCCGGCCTTGATACAGCAATTTGAAAGGAAATCCTCTGCGTCCCATTTCCATTCCACAGGGACCTGTGGGAGGAGCAGGCCAGCGCATCCGCCGCCCTCAACTATTAATCCGTCCCTTCCAATGACGATGGCGCTCGGATACTCTTTTGGATGTTTGACCTTCACTGTTTCAGGCTTCGTGAGCACGCTTACCTCAACCTCCACGTCGGGTAGCTCATCCATTTCCAGCTCTGGAAAGCGTGGGTCCTGAGTGGCCGCACTTATAGCCGCGTCAATCAACGCGTCGATGAGCGAAATCGTAGGCAGAGGATGTCCGATGCAGCCCCGCAGTTCGCCATGCTTGGTCAGCGTGACGAAGACACCACGCTTTTCCAACAACCTTGGTGGCACCTTTGGCCGAGGCGGTGGCCTCCCCTCCCTTAGATAGGTCTCTATTGTCCCCCGAGCAGTCTTAACGAGAAGCGTACCATCCTCTAGTGAAATCATGGGATCATTTCACCATCCTGTTATAGTTGGAGGCCATCTCAATTATGGTTTTCCAGTGTCGCCCCTGCCAGTATACCTTCTGGCATTTGGTGCACTTCCAGAACTCGCGATGCGCCTTCACCACGGTTTCGGGTACAAGCTCCTTTATTTCCCCACTGCTCGCTGACGCCAGTGATCCATTGCAAACGGGACATCTCGAATATTCTGGGGTTATCTCTATCTTTTGTCCTATCTGCTTTGAGATTTCGACCAATTGTGACACGACATCGTTTCCCCTGATGAATGTACTTCTCACTTCGGCTTTCTTCGCACGCCTGTGCAAAGCCAGGTCCGAGGTAAGAAGCGTTCTTTTCTCGAGTTTCGCTCGCGTGAGAAGCGAATCATCCTGTTTTTCTGGCGGTAAATTTTCGTCCCCAATATATGCTACATCGTGGCCGGCCAATCTCAGCCAGCGTGCCAGCTTTCCCAGCATGCCGTCCGCTATGAACCTCATGTGCCCTCTTAAACATGTTTCTCTGACAAAAAGTAGCTATTTCCCCATTTACCAAGCTTAAAAAGAGCTGCGGAGAATTCAGATTGGTGTTAACTTGCGTCAAAGGGTAGAGGTAAAATGTCCGATTTGCGGTAAGCCTTTCAACGTGGACATTGATGTCAGCGCTTACGTCACCGTTGAATCCACAACCCCGATGCAAAAGAAGCGCGTATCGCTGATCCTCAGGGGCCAGGAGGCCAAAGTTGACTTCTTGCTCCGCGCAATGCGTGCCCTCGCAAGCAAGGAGCCAAGCGGGATGGTTGAGGTTGAGGAGATAGTGGATATCGCGGAGAAGGTGGGACTTGAAAGAGACGAGGTCAACGAGGTACTCGCTGCTGAGAAGACCGCCGGTCACATCTACGAGCCAAAGCAGGGCGTGGTCTGCTTCACTATTCCGCCAGAAAGATCAAAGGGTTAGGGTTTCCCCTATTCCTCGGAAATCTCTTCAGTTTCAGGAACTTCCTCCTCGATGAAGTTTTCTATAACTTCTTTATTTTCGCGCGTTCTGGCTTTCTCCCTACCCTTTCGCTCCTTAGCGCGGCGTTTAAAGCGTCGCACCAATTCACCGCATTAACTCACACTATACCCTATAAAAGCAAAACGTTTTCCGCGCGAAAATCGCAATCCATCTTTTCCTCCTTATAAAAAGCTTTGGACCTAATTGAGTGTTGGTGGGGATGGTAGAGAAATACGACGTCATAGTAGTGGGGGGTGGCCCTGCCGGACTTGCCGCAGCAAGAAAGGCGTCCTCAGAGGGCGGAAAGGCACTTTTGCTGGAAATGCAGTCCCAGATAGGAGGGCATACAAGATCGGCAAGCTGGGCTAATGATGTTTTGATCAAGCATAGGATGAAGGGCGCGGTGGCGGCTAAACCAAAGGAGGTAAAGCTGTGGGCGCCCCATGGAAATCTGACAGTAAATTACGAACGCAGTGCTATAATCGACGGACAACAGCTAGACAGGATCCTAGCCGCGCAGGCTATTGAAAGTGGGGCCGACGTTTGGCTCAGCGCTCCGGTTAAAGGACTTTTAATCAAGGATGGAGTCGTTCGGGGCGTCCACACGGAGGCCGGCGGCTGGTCCGACGACGTGGAGGCCGAGGTGGTAATCGATGCGACCGGGGCAAGAGGGGATAGATCGGGTCTTCTCCTCAGGGAAATAATGAAGCGCGAATGGAATCGAGAACTTCTGGCATTTAGCAATGAATACCTCATGGCAAACGCAGACGATGTGAGAAGCGTTGAGATATTTTTCGACTCTTATTCTGCCCCTGGAGGGCATTCCTGGTTATATCCGCTGAAAAAGGGATTTGCTATGTCAGGGATATATGGCTTGAGAATTCATCCGGACGCGGCCCTCGACGAGTTTTTGGGAAGGCGAGAAATACCGGGGCTCGTGAGGGCATCCCCTATCGCGGCTTTCAGGGGACAATTGCCTTTGGAGGGCCCGCTCACCCGGACCTATGCGGACGGTATAATCGCTGCAGGGGGCGCTGCAGGTCACGTTTATCCGATTTCGGGACAAGGGCTAAGATACGCTCTGCGCTGTGGAGAAATCGCTGGCATGGTGGCCGTGGATGCTATCACGGATGGAGATGTTTCCGTTGAGCGGCTTTCAGAATATGAACGAACTTGGATGGGGGAGTTCGGTTCAGATTTCGAAGCTGGGCGCCTTATTCAATCAGCTCTTAGCATCTCACAGGATCAAAAGATGGATGCGGTCATAGAGGCTCTAAGCGGGAAAACACGGCTACAGCGAGCATTTTTAGATGTATTCAATGGTTTCGAGCTAAAGAATTCCCTCAAGGCGCTGTTCAAGTATGATGAAATAGCTAGGATTTTCGGGCGAGAAACGGTCGATAAAATACCATTGAAATGAGGGAACTCGAGGTATAACCCATGGAATGTCCATCTTGCAGCAGTTCCGCGGTTCTCTACGACAGGATCAGAGGTGAACAGATCTGTACCCGTTGTGGGTTTGTGATATTTGATCGTCTGTACGAGTTGGAGCCGGAGTGGCGCAGGAGACCGGGCGAGGAGCTTGAGAGGGCAGATGCGTCAGCTGGGACAGATGTGGCTCAGCACGATTTTGGCCTGGGCACCAATTTCAACTTGCCGAAGGACTTGTCCCCTCACCAGCGTGCGAATTTACGACGAATGAGGGTTCTGCATCAAAGATCTCGTATCATGGACTGGGATGACAGGAGCTTGCGGGAAGTGCTGATTGAGCTGGACAAGCTTTGCGAGGATTTGGCCCTCCCTAAGGGCGTGAAAGCTGAGGTCAGCATGCAATACCGAAGAGCTAGGTCCAGAAAGCTCACCGCAGGCAGAGACGCCCGTCAAATCCTGGCGGCGCTTATATTGGCGACTTGCAGGTTGAGGGGTATTCCCAGAACCTACGGTGAGATATCCAAGACGGTATCAGGACGCTTCGGCCTAAAGGAGCGTGCGATTTTAAGGAACATTAGAAAGTTATCAAACCTCCTCACTCGCGGTCTCGGGATGAGGTTACCCAAAATTTCGGCGGATAGATATGTCGACAGGTTCTCCCCCCAACTAAAATTGTCACGAGAATCAGTAATTCGCGCGCACGAACTAATTGGGGCATTGCCGAGGAGCTTTGTTCAGACAAAACCTCCGCTTTTTCTAGCGGCGCTTGTCGTCTACGTCGGGGCGAAGAGCACAGGAGAAAAGTTAACTTTAAAGGAGATCTCAAGCGTGATGGGGGTTGGGACATCCAGTCTATCCAAGAATGTCGCGCGAGTAAAGGAGCTCATTCACTTGGTATGATTATTATACCTTCCTTTTGTTCACCAACTCTTTCAGTTCTGCCTTCAAGGTAGAGCTGCCCGGTCATGGCGGCCATCACGGCGTCAAACTCGTGTCTGCTTTTGCCGCCCTCAAAGCTGAACCCCTTCTGCTTGAGTTTAGATATCCATCTGGCTCGATCATCGGTTTTGAAAAGGATTAAGCCGGAGGTCTTCGGGTGGATTTCTATTACTTTAATTTTTTTGTCCTTGAGCTTTTTGGCTAGGTGTATTCCCCGTTCAGTCAGGGTCCTCATGCCGCCGAATGTTGGATGAAAAACCCGCAACCCTCTCCTGATGAGAGAAAGATCGGCGTTCCTCAAGTTGCCTTGTTTTGGAAAGCTGAGGGGGGCGTCTATCGCCACGACATCCGGCTGCTCACTCATGCAGTTAGCAATAATCTGCTCATCCGAGTACAAAATTTTGGCATCAAACTTACGACTGATTAGCACAGTAAATCCGCTCGGGTTGGCCTTTAGTCCAGCGAGATCTATCCCGATGATTTTTTTCATCACAAAAATTTTTATCTGAGACCAGAAATATCTTTTGAGAAGAATGGCCAGCATCAGATGGCTAAGTCATTCAGCGTTCGAGATAAACGCCGATAAAAGGTCCGTTCTAGTTGACCCTTTCCTTACTGACAACCCGTTAGCCCCATTGAAGGCCTCTGAAATTTCAAAGGTCGATATCGTCTGCGTTACCCATGATCACCACGATCATCTAGGCGATGCGATTGACATATGCAAGCGAACGGATGCGACTTTCGTCGGGATTGCCGAGCTTGCGAGATACATACAGTCTGAAGGTGTGAAGGATGTCATTGGGATGAACATAGGAGGCACGATCGAGATAAAGGGGGTAAAAATATCGATGGTTCAGGCTTTTCATTCGGCCGGTCGAGGTTCCCCAGTTGGATTTGTTATTGAGTTAGACGGGACCAAAATTTACCACGCAGGGGACACGGCCCTTTTCGGCGACATGAAGATGATTGGGCAACTCTATGAGCCAAAGATAGCGTGCTTGCCTATAGGCGGGCATTATACCGCAGGTCCAAAAGAGGCCGCAATCGCCGCTTCTTTGATAATGCCAAAAATCGTTGTACCGATGCACTACAATACTTTTCCAGTAGTACGACAAGATCCAAACGAATTTGCAAGATTTGTTAAAGAACTTGCTCAAGGAGTCATTGTTAAGATACTGGAGATAGGTGAGGAA
This sequence comes from Hadarchaeota archaeon (SeqCode), assembly GCA_964446015.1. GTDB lineage: Archaea > Hadarchaeota > Hadarchaeia > Hadarchaeales > Hadarchaeaceae > Hadarchaeum. The sequence continues at coordinate 44,122 of CAYUMT010000001.1, read as the reverse complement.
TTTAAGATACCATAGGGGCTGCTATTGTTGCCAACGCATATCCTATAATTAAAAATACTTTCGGCGACCTCTCTCTTCAGAAGCGATTTAAAAATATTCAAATGACCATTTCTTGGATATGATGAAATTTTTTATTAGAGGAGAAACTGAATTCAAAAAGACTCTGCCTTTGGAATTGAGAATCAGGATACACGGAGAAGCATTACGACTTCGAAAAAGATATGGATGGGGCTGCGTCAAAATAGCTGAGGAGCTTTCATCTAGATATGGTGAAAAATTCTATTCTGGAACGATTAGCCGTTGGCTCACAGGTAAACGTGATCCATCAAAAAAATCACCTTCTTTGTCCCGAAACCAAGCCCCGCTTTGTCCTACCTCGTTGGTGTCTTCATTGGAGACGGGACAATCACAAACGGGAGTCGTCCAAGTATTAAGGCAGTGAGGCTGGTTACCATCGATAGAGATTTTGCCGAGATGTTCAACGATGTTGCTATGAAAATACTTGAACGTAAAATTCCTTACAAAATATATTACTCCGCTCGGACACGTCAGTACTGCGTGACAATCCGGTGCACGTTACTGGCGCTTTTCCTTCGAAGATCTTTTGACGTAATCAGGCCTTACGTTGAGAAATATCCAATAGAATTTGTTCGTGGTTTCTTTGATGCAGAGGGATCCATTGGTGTGACCTTAACCTATGATGGGTTACAACCTCAGTTGAATGTAGTTAATACAAATAAAGAGTATATTTTCCACATCGCGAGGGTTTTGAGGAAGTATTTCGGGGTCGATTTAAGGATGTCCAGTAGAACGATGAGAAGTAAGAAGACTCTTTACAGCCTGTACACACACAGACTTAATCTCATAGAGGCCTTCGCCCAAAAGATTGGATTCGGAATTCGCAGAAAATCAGTAAAGTTGGAGGACGTTATAGAGTTGCTCAGAAAATATGGGGCGAAAGAAGCAGCCGAAATGTGGGTAAAATTATACATAAAAGAAGGCCGAGTATGGAAAAGCAGATCAGCCGATATAGTAAAAATTTCAGAACTTAAGGCACGGGCTTGATCAGTTTATAGTACCGTTCAATAAGAACCAAAAAGCAGCTGTCTTTGCGGGCTGGAAAGGGCACGATTTTTAGTCCTTCATCACCGATGCCAGCATAATTGGGAAAACAACCGTTGCATCTCCGACCACAGTCACGATTTCGGCGTTTTTCGCTACCTTTCCCCAAGATTTGGCTTCCTCCAAGGTCGCCCCGCTGAGACCTCCCGGCTCTGGTCGATCCATGGTGACTTGAATTGCGTATTCGAACGAATGTGGCGTCAGGAGCATGCTCTGGAATATGAAATTCTTCGGGACCCCGCCGCCTAGCAGGATCGCGCCAGGACGTTTTGAGGCGTGAGCTAGCTCGAACATCTCCCGGACATCCCTCAGGGTATCTATGATGAGTTCGTGCTCCTGCGAGTAGAGCCAAGCCTGAATGCCGAGTATGGAGTCCGCAACGGCCGGGCAGAAGACTGGAATTTTTTTGTCAGCCGCGGCCTTTATGAACGAGTTTTCGTCGGTAAGCTTTGAGCCGATTCTACGCATGAGTTCGGCTGAGGACATCCGTGAGCCCCCCTTCGTCAACTCTGCAAACATCGGTTGAATTTTATCCTCGAAGAGCTCGAAGACGCGCTGCGGGACATAAACGTCGAAGATTCGGCTTATCCCGCGGCTGCGCAGCTTCGCATCGTCAACGATTGAATCACCGCGAGCGTGGTATCCGCCGAGGGCTTCTATGAGATCATGGGTTGCGTTTGCGCCAGTAACTACAAGGACATTTACAAGGTCGCCTCTGATAGCTTGGGTCAGAGTCTGCCGGAGGCCACCTGGCACCATGGCCCCTCCTACCCCTAAGAAAATGGTCGAGCGGTCCTTGATCATCTTCCTGTATACCTCAACCGCCTTGGCGACCCTCCCCGCGCTGAACACACCTGATTTACCCATCTCATCGACAAGCTCTTCGACACTCATCCCGGGCTTTAGCTTAATGTGCTTGACTCGTTTTTCATCGACCATCTAAATCGCTCCCACCAAAGTTCAGATTTATGCGGATTTAAATGAACCCCTTGTTTCGATCTAAAAAAAAAGTTTGTTTTTCAGAGCCTTTTTTAAGTTAGGGGGCAAATTACACGCTTGTGGGGCCGTGGTGCAGCTTGGTAACACAGTGGGCTCCAGTGGCCTTGTGGGTCTGCTGACGAAAGGATGATGACCCATTGGAGCGGTGTGAAGAGACCCGCAAACCCGGGTTCAAATCCTGGCGGCCCCACCACTTCGGATCTGAATTTTGGTGGAAATCCCATTATTCTTTAGTTTGGGCCTCGGCACCCTTTTGTCTATTATAAGTTGAACAATACAAACGAAAATTAGCCGGATTGTTTTTATTAACCCCGAAAACCGGGAGGACATAACGCCCTTGTTGGGTCAGCAAGTGATATCCATCTAATTCGATGAAACTCGATCCAAAAAGATGACCTTCGGACCAAGATTTAAGAGAACACTAGCAAACACGATATCGAACAAAAAACCTTTGGTAGCATCAGCGTTCATCATGAGAGAATGGTGGGACACTAAGCTCTGCTAATTAAATTTGTGTAGGCGGCAGCGGAAACATCTCCTGCTCCCACGGTTGATGTAAAACTTCTTGCCGCGAAACAAGGAGTAATTGCGAACTTAAAGTTTTTTGCGCCGCTATACTTCTTTGTGACATCCTCAACTTTTGCTAGACCTTTCTCGGAATAGTTTTTAATCTTCTTTCTGTTGCTGAGCTCTGCCGTGGTTGGAAAAGTTCCTTTTTCTACTCTGTGAACCCCTGCGGCCGCTGAGGCAATCTGGGCTTCCTCTAGTGTATTTTTCTCGTACTTTTTGCTCAGCGACATCTGATAATCCAGAGAATGAAGCCAAACAGTATTAAAACCAGATATTTCCAAGATTTTACTCATGGTCTGGAATTCATCTTCAGCAGCTATACCGAGCGTCTGTGAAATCTTAAGTAGTTCGTCTTCATTGAAAGAAAGAATATCAAACAGGGAATAAATTTGATAGAGAAGCTTTCTATCTTCGCCCCTGAACGAAGCTAATCCTCCCGCATCGGTGAAAAACGGCGAATCTACCATTTCGCGAATCTTCTTCACCGTTGTCTTTACCAGCTTGAGATCCTGATCATTTATCCCGTTGGCGAATAACACCTGCCACCCGACTAGGTTAACCATGTCTAACTCACCATATTTGTCAAGAACCTGTTCTAACACTTGGGACAATTTTTGTATATAGGGCCGCAATTGCCCAATTCTTCTACCTGGGCCATCGCACAGAACGTATCTATTTGAACCCAGAGCCTGCAAAATATAGGAGCCGGGGTGAAGATCTTCGAAAGCTTGGGCAAATGAAAAATCTACATTTCCATAGAATTTACCACTATCTACGGGCAGTTCCTTTATCTGTTTGGGGAAAAACCCACCCAAAAAAATTACATTAGAGTCCAATGCCTTGAATGCTGTAGATTCTAACGCAGCATTTCCACCCAAAGTGCTCGTAACATCTG
>CAYUMT010000001.1:38790-40436 GCA_964446015.1 Hadarchaeota archaeon (SeqCode) | reverse complement strand
CCGAAGAAAACTTTAACCATTTCATATAGTTTTGGATCAACGTTTTTCGAATTGCACACAGCCTCTTTGATAGGTACCGTAACTATATCCTTCCCCCGAAGGGCGACCATATGCCCGAACTTGCCCTCGCTAACGAGATCTATTGCTGCTAAACCAAACTTGGTGGCAAGGTTCCTATCGAAGGCGGTGGGAGACCCTCCACGCTGCAGGTGCCCGAGTAACACAACCCTTGTCTCAAAACCCGTTTTTTTCTCGATTTCTTTTCCCAAGAAGTAACCAACACCTCCTAGCCTTACATGACCGAACTCATCTAACCCCTCGCCGTAGGTTATCTCTTGGTCCTTAAGCTTAACCCCCTCCGATACGACGACTATGCTGAAGTTCCTACCCCTCATCCATCTCCTCTTGATGCCCTCACAAACTTCGTCGATGCCGATTGAGATTTCCGGAATCAAGATGAAATCCGCTCCACCAGCGAGTCCTCCCTCCAAGGCAATCCAACCGGCATGTCTCCCCATTACTTCAACCACCATAACCCGATGGTGAGACTCGGCGGTGGTGTGAAGTCTGTCTAGGGCCTCCATAACAGTTGAAACTGCTGTGTTGAAACCAAATGTGGAGTCTGTGGCGGCCAGATCGTTATCTATTGTCTTTGGCACTCCCACACAGGGAAGGCCCATCTCGAATAACTTTTGAGCTACTGCCAACGTGTCATCGCCGCCAATAGCTACCAAAGCGTCTATGGAAAACTTTTTAATATTCTCCAAAGCTTTTTGCGGGCCACCTTCCTTTTTGAAGGGATTTGTCCTAGAGGTACCTAAAATCGTGCCACCGCGATGTAGTATACCTGAAATGGCGTCCAAATCCAGAGGAACAATTTCACCATCAAGTAAACCGCGCCAACCATCCCTTATGCCGACCATCTCGTAACCGTGATGCAAAATTCCTTTCCTCACCACTGCCCTAATCGCTGCGTTTGTGCCAGGCGTATCCCCGCCTCCACAAAGAACTGCGACCTTCATTTTCTCAACCCGCCAACATTACCGTTATTACTGGTGATTTTTCTTTTTTTCTCGGCACCCATTACCACCTGCAATATTTCCATATTGTTAATGTTAAAAGACCATGATAAATAGCCTTCATCTTTCGTCCCATAAATTATATTTTTGTTAGTTACGGGCATCCTAATACCATTGGTTATTCCAAGGATTTTGTAAATTTTGAATAATTTAAGGATTATGGTGGCAGATCTAAATGAGTTTAATCTTTGCCACGAATCGTCATCGACTAAAATTTATGGAGATAAATACCAGACTCTATGAAAGGTAAAATTAAAAGCGAATTATTTATAAACAGACACAGTTTTATCTAAGGAATGAGGGCAACTTGAGAAAAAATAATTCAGACGTTGAAAAGATTGCTTTGGATTTAGCCATGAGTAGCGATATTGTCTTAAAAAGAGCATTGAGTGAAGAAATATTGGACATCGCTTACGGAGAAGGAATCTATCCTTCGAGCATGCATGATTTTTACATGGCACGCGGCAGGGGTGAAGTCGGAGGTTTTACTGTACCGGCCATCAACTTGAGAAGTATGACCTACGATTTAGCTCGCGCTATATTCAGGGTGGCCAAGAAAAATAATTC
>CAYUMT010000001.1:0-38690 GCA_964446015.1 Hadarchaeota archaeon (SeqCode) | reverse complement strand
GTATGACCTACGATTTAGCTCGCGCTATATTCAGGGTGGCCAAGAAAAATAATTCCGGGGCATTTATCTTCGAAATTGCTAGGTCGGAAATGAAGTACACTGATCAGTCGCCAATGGAATATTCCGGCGAGGTACTGGCTGCCGCGATAAAAGAAGGTTTCCGTGGACCCGTCTTCATACAGGTTGACCATGGCCAGGTCAATGCAAAAAGATTTCAGGAAAATCCTGACAAAGAAATAGATGCTCTAAAAGCCCTATTTGCAGAAGCCATGTATATCGGATTTTATAACATAGACATCGATTCGTCAACATTGGTGGATCTGTCCAAGCCAGACGTGGGCGAACAGCAGCTTCTCAATTATGAAGTTTGCGCGAAGCTTACACGGTTTATCCGACAGAATCAGCCAAATGGAATCGAAGTTTCTATCGGGGGTGAAATCGGGGAAGTGGGTGGAAAGAATTCAACTCCAGGAGAACTGCGAGCGTTTATGCGAGGATGCCAAAAAATAGTCAAGGACCAAGCTGGAATCAGTAAAATAAGCGTTCAAACCGGTACCCATCACGGCGGCGTAGTTTTACCAGACGGAGCCATGGCGCAGGTGAAACTGGATTTTGATACTTTGAAAACCTTATCTAAGATCGCTAGGGAAGAATTCGGCCTAGCTGGCGCAGTTCAACACGGTGCATCCACTTTGCCGGCTGAAGCATTCCATAAATTTCCCGAGACCGAAACAGCGGAAGTGCATCTAGCCACAGAATTCCAGAATATGATTTATGAGAACAGGTATTTCCCAGAAGATCTGAAAGCGAGAATTTATGAATGGCTAAAAACCAATTTCGCCGCTGATAAAAAGGAGGGACAAACAGGAAAACAGTTTTTTTATAAAACGCGTAAAAATGCTCTCGGTCCGTTTAAAAAAGATATATTAGGACTTCCTAGCGTAACAAAGAATGCTATAGTAGCTGATATTGAAGCTAAATTCGATTTTTTATTTAAGAAGTTGAACTCGATTAATAACAAAAAATTAGTAGAAAAATATACAACTTTAAAGCGTGCGCCCCCAAAAAAATAGGACAGTTTGGTCTGTAAATAAAGGTAGTAAGCTAGGACCTATCTGGCCGTTGAATTTGTCGCCCAATTTCGAACTAATGACGTATAGTCCGTAACTAATTTTGTAAAAGGTTTTAGAGTCCATATCCCCAACCTGCTTCTTCGGTATATTTCATTTTTTATGATTTTACACCTCCACAACAACCATTTTCAATTATAAAGCCGATTAGAATTAAGGCAATTTTCTAAACCAATCGACCTCAATATCTAAATTCCATTAAATAGTTAACATGGTGTGAGGCCATATCGAAATTTGAAAGTGGTATAATGATTTGGGTAGTCATTCTTTTACTGTCGATAATCTTTCTATTCCTTTACTTGCTCCCTCTCCTCTTCAAAGGCGTCCCTTTCCAACCAACCCCCAGGAGTTCCGCTAGGAGGATGCTTGAGATGGCTAAATTGGGCAAGGATGACCTCGTCTACGATCTAGGATGTGGGACTGGAAGGATACTAGTCGAAGCCGCCCGCGGGTTCGGGGCTATGGCAGTGGGGATAGAGGTGAACCCGTTGCTCTATCTTTGGTCGCTTTTGAACGTGAGGAGAGCGGGTGTCGGTGATAGGGTTAAGGTGAAGTTTGGGAACTTTTTCGATGCGGATTTGAGCGAGGCTACCGTGGTGACGGTCTTCCAGTTCGGAGGGTCCAATACAAAGCTCAAAGAAAAGCTGCAGCGTGAGCTGAGCCCCGGGGCGAGAGTAGTCTCCTACCACTGGCCTTTCTCCGGCTGGAACGCGAGTGCTGTGGACAATGGTAAGGAAGTATTCCTGTATGAGATTTCAAAGATAATGGACAAGGGAGAAAATTTTGGAAAATAAAGGAAACTTAAATGGTCTCTTTTAAAAAGATAAACCTGAACGAATTAGAAACCTCAGATTATTTTTCAGTTGCTTTACCCCAATACTGTAAGTTATACATCTCGCGTTTCAGCTTTACGAATTCTACAAGCAAGTCCTCTAAGCCGAGTGCACCCAAGTATCGGATCGTATGGTCCATCTATAGACGTGAGTACGTTAAAGTTTGATTCAAAGCATCCGTGTTCTGGTGCAGGCTTTTCCGGATACCACCAGAAGTTTTTTACCCGGACGCATTTGGGATGTATCTCATTCGTCACGCTCGCCCTTTGAGTTATCCTCCCCTTCGGCACTTCAATCCAGATCCAGTCCCCATCCTTTATTCCTGACCTAGTGGCGACGCTGGTGTGGATTTCAGCTATGGGCTCCTGAGACAATTTACGCAGAGCGGGAATGTTTCTGAGGGATGAATGCAGGTACATCAGTTCCCTGCCCCCAACGAGAATAAGGGGATACTCCTCGCTTGTCATGTCAAGATTTTTATAACTCGGCAACGCGTCGTAACCGTGCTTTCTCAACTTAATCGGATATATCTCGACCTTCCCGGAGGGCGTGTTGAACCCCTTGTCCTCGTAGATCTTGTACTTCAAATTCACGGAAACCATCCCCCTCTCCCTCAGTTTTTCAAAAGTGTAGCCCGTACCGCGCAGCCTGTAGTCCAAATATTCCCCAACGCTTCTCCAAGGCATCATGTTTTTTATATATCCCTTCCGCTCAAGCAAGTTGGCCAGCTCTATGTAGAATTTGTTGGTGCCCCAGCACTCCCCCAACGGCTCGACTGCCTTCTGCTTGATTGTGACGGCTTGATGGACAAAATCTCCCGTTATGTCGTCTTCCTCCACCCAATACGTAGACGGCAACACTATGTCGGCAAGCTCGCAACTGGGATTCATGAAAAGGTCTTGGACGACGAACAGCTCGAGATTTTTAAGGGCCTGCTCAACAATCTTTGAATCCGCTTGGGTGATTAGATCGTTCATTCCGGTCAGTATGTAGGCCTTAATCGACCCGCTTAGCATGGCCTTGAAAACGGATGCATCTTGGCACAGACCTATGAAACCATCCGGCCCGCAAATTAGGGGGTATTCTTTCGCACCGAGCATTTTGGAGTTCTCCACTTCCTCTGGTAGTCTCCAATCCTTCCCTAGGATGAAGACCGTTCGAGGCAGGAATTTTTCGTGGAACCTCCTCGGCAGTAGATTTCCACCCTTCACATCGACATTCCCTGTAGTGATTATCAGTAGGACGACCGCCAATGCGGCATAGACAGCGTTTTCATTTTGAACCAATCCCAAACGGTCCAAGATACATGCGCCGTCGGCTTCGGCATATTCATGGGCCAGCTCGATTATGTCCTCCTCAGGTATGTCGGTTATCTTTGAAACTTCGCTGAGGGGATAATCCCTCAGGTGATCTACCAAGACCTGCCAAGCCGGTTTGCATTCGATCTTTACATTTCCCTCTGCAGTCACGGTGCATTTTCCATCGATTGACCCGCCCAGCTTAGCCAATGCATCCTTTTTTGGGTCGTAGATTTTAGTCGTCTTGCTTCTGTCGTCCCAGATCACATATTTCTCGGAGCTTCCATCTCGACGGGTATCCCTTTCAGTTAAAAGTTCCAAGTTATCCATCCTCACCAAAAAAGAGGCGTTAGTCCAGTCCTTGACGAACCGCTCGTCATAAAGTTTTTCCTTGACGATGTAGTTCAGCATCCCTAGGGCCAGGGCCGCGTCTGTACCCGGCCGTATGCACAGCCATTTATCAGCCCTCTGGGCCGTTTCCGACCTCTTGGGATCTATGACCACGACCTTCGCGCCTTTCTTTCGCGCGCGGACGACACCATTCCAGTAGACCGGGTGAGTGACCGCGGTGTTGCTGCCCCATATCAATATGTATTTGCTGTTTTCATAATCTCCTGGCCTAATGGAAGTGAAAAGCGCACCTACAGTTAAGCCTCCCGCGATCACGGAAGCGCCCTCACAAACGCAAGCGTCGGCGGAGACGTTGGGGCTTCCGAGTGAACGGGTCAATAGGTACGCTGGAGCGAATGAGACGTAAGGCCCGCAGTTGACGCAGACGCTCTCGGGCCCATACTTCTTCTTTATTTCGCTGAGCTTCTCCGAGATGTATTCGAGGGCCTCGTCCCAAGTTATCCTCTTCCATTTGCCCTCCCCCCTCTTTCTTGTCCTCATCATCGGATACAAAAGGCGATCCGGGCTGTACTGAACCTCCAGGGAAGAAAGTCCCTTTACGCACATTGCTCCCTTGCTCATTGGGTGTTCCTTATCACCCACTATTTCTACAGCCCTGCCGTCCTTCACCTTTACGTAGCATCCACATTCTATGTAACATTGCCTACAAGTAGTCCTGAAAATCTGAGCGGCGTCAGCTTCACGCATGAAATTTGATTATGACTAATAATATTTAAAGTCTCGATTATCGTTCACTCGAATGAAAATGGAAACGAACAAATGTAGGATTTTGGATAGATGCCGTGGGATATTAATTCTAAAACCGCAAAAATGGAAATATTTTAAAGCATCCAAACCATGTCGAATAGGCGATGGACTTGCATAAGCTCACAATTAAGAAAATTAACGCACGAAAGATCTTGAACAGCCGCGGCGACCCGACTATAGAGGTGGAAGTAACGGTGAAGGAAGGTAAGAGGGTCGCCTTTGGCAGGGCTGCGGCCCCCAGCGGTGCCAGCAAGGGCAGATATGAGGTAGTGGACTTACCCGCTGGTGGAGTGGACGGGGCAATAGAAAAGGTAGGAAAGCTCGTGCCGAAGTTGGCAAATTTAGATGCTTTTAATCAGGCAAAAGTTGACGAGGCTCTTCGCGGGATAGATGGAACTCCTGACTTGTCCGAGCTGGGAGGAAACACTACGGTAGCTGTCTCCATGGCTGTGGCAAAGGCAGCTGCAGCGGTCAAACAAGTGCCGTTGTTCGTTTATTTGGGGGGCGGAAAGGCTTGTGAGCTCCCATATCCCCTCGGAAACATCATCGGGGGGGGTAAGCACGCAGGAGGAAGGGCCCCTGATATTCAGGAGTTTTTGGTAGTTGCTGTCGGGGCAAAAAAATTTGTAGAAGCCTTCCTTGCAAATTCCAAGGTTCACAAAAAAGTCAGGGCGATGCTCATGCAGTCCAACAGCACATTTACGGGCGGAAAGGGCGACGAAGGCGCATGGGCTCCAAATATGAACAATGAGGAAGCGCTCGAACTTCTTTCCAGTGCGTGTGGGGAGGTCAGCGGAGAGCTTGGCTTGGAGATTAGGCCAGCGCTGGATGTGGCCGCTAGCAGTTTCTATGACGATGAAAAAGGAGAATACGTCTACAAGAGGGAAGGCTTGACGCGAGATAGGGGGGAGCAGATAGATTTCATCACAAATCTCGTTGAAAAGTATGGGCTTTTTTACGTCGAGGATCCGCTAGCAGAAGAGGATTTCGAGGGCTTCGCTGAGCTGACTAAAAAAATAGGGAGGAAATGTTTGATATGCGGTGACGATCTTTTCGTCACGAACGTGAAGCTGATTCAGACGGGAATAATTTCAAATGCCGCGAATGCCGTCTTGATAAAGCCGAACCAGATAGGAACCCTAACCGACACATTGAGAGCTGTAGAGCTGGCAAAGAGGAACAAATACACGCCGGTTATCTCGCACAGGTCCGGAGAGACCACTGACGAGACGATAGCACATCTGGCTGTTGCTTGGCGTTGTCCCATGATAAAGACGGGAGTGGTGGGAGGCGAGCGCATCGCTAAACTTAATGAACTAATCCGTATAGAGGAAGAACTGGATAAGAGGGCAAAAATGGGTAGATTGAGATGAACGTATCGGAATTCGGTGAGGGCGCAGTTGGCCTGATAGATTTTGATGCCTACCTGTCAAGCGGCGTTCACATAGGTACGACGCAAAAGACGGGAGCCATGAAGCCATTCATCTATAGAGCAAGGCCGGACGGTCTGTACGTCCTTGACATTAGAAAGACCGACGAACGCATAGCGGTTGTAGGCAAATTCTTGGCGAGATTTGACAAGTCCAAAATCGTCGTCGTATCGGCTCGGCAGTATGGACAGCAGCCGGCCAAGCGATTTTGCGAAGTCACCGGGGCAAAAGCTATGGTAGGGAGGTTCATTCCTGGGACATTTACCAACCCACACTACGTGGGCTACATGGAGCCAGAGATCCTAGTAATTACGGACCCGATCGCGGATGAACAGCCACTTCGCGAGGCCGCTCGAATGGGCATAGCCGTTGTGGGCCTATGTGATACCGATAACGAAACTGCGGACATAGACCTGATAATCCCGACCAACAACAAAGGGCGCAAGGCTCTCGCTCTCGTCTATTGGCTTCTTTCTCGCCAAGTGTTAAGGGAGAGAGGCGAACTAGCAAAGGATCAGCCTTTTGAGGTAAAGGTTGAGGAGTTCGAGACCCAAGCTGGCGGTGAATGAGTGAGGCCTCCTGCGGTTGCGGGACAGTTCTATAAAGGCACCAAATCAGCCCTTGTAAAACAAATTGAGTGGTGCTACACAAATCGCCATGGGACGGGTAAATTGCCAAAAGTTAGAGCGGGACCGCGGCGGCTGGTGGGCTTGGTTTCACCTCATGCAGGATACATGTATTCCGGGCCGGTCGCAGCGCATGGTTTCGCCAAAATGGCGCAAGATGGAAAACCGGACTCGGTGGTGATTATCGGTCCCAACCACTCTGGAACCGGTTCTGGCGTCTCAATAATCACATCAGGTAAGTGGGTCACGCCCATGGGTGGGACCCAGATAGACAAGGGATTGGGCGAAGCTATAAAGCGAAATTCTGATATAATCGACATTGACGAAGTTGCTCATGCTCATGAACACTCCCTCGAGGTACAACTGCCTTTCCTGCAGCACCTCTTTAACGGGGAATTCAAAATTGTTCCAATATGCATGATGCTGCAAGACGAACAAACTAGTATGGAAGTTGGCAGCGCTGTGGCCGAGGCATCGTCAGGGAAGGACATCGTGATCGTTGCATCCACGGATTTTACCCACTACGAACCGCAGAGGTCTGCTGCCGAGAGGGACAGGAAGGTGATCGACAGGATACTGGCGATGGATCCGGCTGGCGTTGTGCGAATAGTGGAGGAAGAAGGAATTACCATGTGTGGATACGGACCAGTTTCGGCCATGCTGCAGGCCGCGAAAAAACTCGGCGCTAAGAAGGCGGAACTTTTGAAGTATGCGACGAGTGGCGATACTGCTGGACCCATGGCACAGGTAGTTGGATACGGCTCGATATCTGTGCTGAGGTGAAATTGGTGAAACCTGTTGTTGTCAAGCTGGGTGGAAGCGTTATCACCGATAAAAACAAAAGCTTTTCGATAAAACTAGCGACTCTAAAAAGGCTCGCAAGGGAGTTAGCCACGTTTAAGGGTCCCCTTATTGTAGTGCATGGGGGCGGCTCATTTGGACATCCCGTTGCATCGAAATATAAAATAGCTGAGGGTTATAGAGGTAAAAGCCAACTGATGGGCCTTTCACTGACGCATCGGGCCATGGAGCGTTTGAACTCGCATGTGATAGATGCATTTCAAAAGGCTGGAATACCTGCAATCGCGATACAGCCCTCAGCATGTGCGGTGGTCAGCGATGGAAGGATAAAGTCCATGGAAGTTCAACCTATAAAAAAACTTCTTGCCCTAAGGCTCGTACCCGTATTATATGGGGATGCCGTCCCAGACTGCAAAAGGGGGATGAGCATATTATCTGGGGACCAAATAGTTGTCTACTTGGCAAAGGAACTGGGGGCATCCAGAGTCATAGTAGGCGTTGATGTTGACGGCGTGTGCACAACCAATCCCAAAAAGGATGAGGACGCAATCTTAGTCAGAAAGATAACCCCCGACGACAGAGGACTCATAACTTCAGTAGATGCTGCGGGCATGAAAGATGTCACCGGCGGCATGAGAAAAAAAGTGGAGGAGCTGCTGGAGTTGGCCACCAAGGGGATTAAAGCGGAAATAGTAAATGCAACGAAACCCAACGTAATTAAAGATGCAACTCATGGAAAACGTGGCTTAGGCACGATCATATCCAGGGGGTAATAAAATGTCCGGCAAAACCGTCAGGAGAAAGATTGATCACCTTAAAATATGTTTGAGGGAAAATGTTGAAGCCATGTTCAAGTCCACGGGGTTCGAAGATATAGAGTTTGTGCACAGAGCACTCCCGGGAATTGACCTGAATGAGGTAGATTTAAAGACCTCTTTCTTGGGGGTCAAGCTCAACGCGCCCATAATGATCACGGCGATGACAGGCGGGAACAAATTTGGCGAGAGATTCAATTTAACTATGGCATCCGCTGCTCAAGAACTCGGCATTGCTTTCGAAGTCGGGAGTCAGAGAGCGGCAATCGAGAATCCGAGTTTGGCAAGGACATACAGGGTCAGGAAAGTGGCACCGGACATTTTCCTAATCGGCAACTTGGGTATGCCGCAGCTGACACAGGGTTACGGTGTTACAGAAGCTCGCAAAGCGATCGAGATGATCGATGCGGATGGTCTCTCAATACACATGAACCCTCTACAGGAGCTCGCGCAGCCTGAGGGAGAACCTATGTACAGGGGTGCTCTCGAAAATTTCGCTGAAGTTTGTAAGGGACTTGATGTGGCTGTCATCGCCAAGGAAACTGGCAGTGGAGTCAGCGCGGAGGTAGCCGGAGAACTCGTCGATGCTGGGGCAGCAGCAGTTGACGTCAGTGGCGCGGGCGGCACTTCGTGGGCAGGCGTTGAGACTCTGAGGACCAAAGCCAGATCTAGTATTGGCATGACCTTTTGGGACTGGGGCATACCTACGGCAGTTTGCACAGCTGAGGTCGCAGCCGCGGTGGACGTGCCCGTGATAGCTAGCGGCGGCATAAGGTCGGGGCTTGACGCAGCTAAGGCTTTGGCATTGGGCGCAGACTTAGTTGGAATCGCTTTGCCAGTTCTCCGTATAGCGCAAGGGAAGAAAGGCGATGTGATGGAATTTCTACGAAACTTCATTGCAGAACTTAAGGCCGCCATGTTCTTAACTAGCTGTAAGCGGACAGGGGACCTGCGCAGAACTCAAATCGTCGTCACTGGTAAAACACGTGAATGGTTATCAGCACGCGGTGTGGACATCGAAAAACTCGGAAGGAACCGGATATCGTGACGTTAGAAATACTACCGGTGGGGGGCTTGGGCGAGGTCGGGAAAAACATGACTGCCCTTGGATTTAACGGAAGTTACATTATTGTCGATATGGGGATAAGACTGGACAGCATACAGGCTTTCGAAGATGCAGAGATCGGGAAAATGAGCCGCGAGGAGCTCATAAACATAAATGGGATCCCTGACGACAGCATCATGCGAGGCCGTAACGTTAAGGCGATAGTGCTCACGCACGGTCATCTAGACCACATAGGCGCGGTTGGCAAACTGGCACATGCCTATGATGCCCCGATTTACGGCACACCGTTCACAATAGAGCTCACCAAGAGAATACTTCGTGAGGAAAGCGGTTTCAAAATAAAAAACGAGCTGATCCCAATTGCGCCTGGCGGCCTAGTTAAGGCCGACGGGATTGAAATCGAGTTTATTCGTGGCACGCACAGCATACTCCAAACGGCACTCGTCTTGGTCAGTAATAGGGATGAATCGGTGTTGTGCGCGAGCGACTTCAAGCTAGATGAACAACCTCTGCTCGGCGAAAGAACCGACCGCGCCAGGTTAAAACGCTTGGCAAGAGATGGGCCTCTAGCGGCCTTGATAGGGGCCGTAAGATTGGATGAGCCGGGTCCTACCCCTTCGGAAGCCCACGCACGCGATATGCTGAAGGACGTGATAACCGAGGCGAGCTCTGGCGGCGGTCTCGTGATAGCGACGACTTTTTCTTCACATATCGTCAGGTTAAAATCGATGATCGACCTTTCGTTTGAAGTGGGTCGTACCCCCGTCCTTGTAGGAAGATCGTTGGCCAACTACAGCGCAGCGGCTATGAAATTGGAGTTGGTGGACTTGCCCCCTGAGCTTCGAATTCACGGTCGCCCAAACGCTGTGAGAAATTTACTAAAGGAGGTCAACAGATCACGCAGCGATTTTGTGCTTATCTGCACTGGACACCAGGGCGAGCCAAACTCGGTTTTGTCCAGAATAGCGAATGGTCAACTACCTTTAGATATCACTGAAAAGGACGAGGTGATCTTCTCCGCGAGCGTCATACCCAATCCAATAAACATATCAAACAGGGAGTTGCTGGAGACAAAATTGCTGGCAAAGAGGGCCCACATATACCGAGGGGTGCATGTTTCGGGTCACGCCGGTAGGGTTGACACGTCCGAATTTATCAACATGGTTAAACCGGAGAACTTGGTGCCCTGTCACGGTACTGCCGACAAGCTAAGATTAATGTACGAGCTCGGGAAGGAGCTTGGATACCCAGACGACAACATTCACCAACTCAGAAACGGTATCTCCTTGAGGCTGGGTAATTAACTTGGAAATATTAAAATATTTGGAAGAACGCGCCCATCTTGTGGAAAAGGAGATCGACCGCTGGGTTCCAAAGGATCTCAGACCGAAGATATTGTCCGACGCCACGCGGCATCTGATAGAGGCGGGAGGGAAAAGACTGAGGCCCTGCATAACCATGACCGCGTGTGAGGCCGTAGGTGGAAAGCCCAGCGACGCGATTGAAGCTGCTGCAGCGCTCGAATTACTTCATAACTTCACATTGATACATGACGACATAATGGACCATGATGAGTTCAGGAGGAATGTTAAAACCGTTCACATAGTTTGGGGGGAACCGATCGCAATTATAGCCGGAGACGCCCTATTCGCGAAAGTCTTTGAGGCGGCTGCGGCAAATGCCAAGCGTCTAAAGCTCGATTGTGGGCGCGCAGTTGAGTTGTTTGATACCCTAAGCAAAGCTAGTTTCCAACTTTGTCAGGGACAGGTGCTGGATATGACCTTCGAGACCCGAGATGACGTGACCGAGGATGAATATATGGGAATGATTAGCGGTAAGACTGGAGCTCTGGTCGAGGCAGCGGCAAAAGTTGGGGGGTTGTTGGGCAAGGCAGACCAGAGACAACTCGGTGCTCTAGCCAACTATGGTCGGCTTATCGGCATAGCTTTCCAGATACAGGATGATTTACTCGGCATTGGGGGAAACCAGACGAAATTTGGTAAACCGATAGGTAGCGACATACGGGAGGGAAAACGGACACTCATATTAGTTAGAGGTCTAAAAGTTGCGTCTGAAAATGATAGGGATGTTATACTCCGCGCCCTCGGAAAACATGACGCAACGAACGCGGATATTACAAAAGCGATAGAGGTCTTGAAAAGTACAGGTGCAATCGACTATGCAGCCGACCTAGCTCGAAAGCTGGTTTCAGATGCAAAATCCATCCTTAATATTTTACCTAACTCTGTGGCAAAAAAAGCCCTGTTGAAATTGGCTGACTTCGTGGTCGAAAGGGAGTTCTGAATGTTTATAACCCCGCACATCAAAACCCAATTCGTTCACGTTGATGAGATAATAGAAGTTTAGGGGCGATTGGTTGGAGGATGTTCGCAAGGAGGTCCTTAGATGGGCCCTTACGAATGCTGTGGAGCACAACGGCAAAGCCAACGCGAATGCCGTTTTAGGTAAGATTCTTGCGGGATCGCCGGGATGGAAATCCAAGATAGCAGAACTTTCTATAATAGTAGATCAAATAGTTGCCGAAGTAAATTTAACACCTAAAGACGACCAGATTCTTCAATTGAAAAAGGTTGGGTCAGCTAGAAAACCCAAGGCGGAGGAGAGGAGAGGGCTACCTGACTTACCCGACATCGATAAATATTCAGTTATAGTCACTAGGTTTGCCCCGAATCCAAACGGAGCCTTACACATAGGACATGTAAGGGCCGCGCTTTTGAGCCACGATTATGCCCGCCGCTACAAGGGAAAGTTCATATTGAGATTTGAGGATACAAACCCTGAAAACGCGATGCTCGAGATGTATGAGCTAATTAGGCGCGACCTCAGATGGCTAGGCCTCAGCTGGGACGAGGAATACCTCCAATCCGACCGGCTGGAGCATTACCATGGTTACGCTGAACAGCTCTTAAAAGAAGGCAGGGCATACGTGTGCGATTGTAAAGTAGAGATTTTCAGGGAACTTCGAGATCGCGGCGTGGCTTGTCCCTGTAGAGACCTCCCAACGGTGGAACAGCTGAGTCGCTGGGGCAAGATGTTAACGAGAGGTTATCTGGAGGGCGAGGCGGTCGTCCGGATAAAGACGGATTTGAATCACCCAAACCCAGCCGTGCGCGACTGGCCAGCGCTTCGCATAGTCAGTAAGCCTCACCCGAAAAGCGGGAAAAAATATTCAGTTTGGCCGCTTTACAATTTTTCATCTGCAATAGACGATCATGAGATGTGTATTACCCATATAATCAGGGGAAAGGAACACGAGGTGAACGAGCAGCGCCAGAAGATATTGTATGATTATATGGGATGGAGTTACCCAACCGCAGTACAGTACGGACGCTTGACGATGCCCGGTGTAGTCCTCAGCAAGACTCAGACAATGCAATTGATTAAGGCTGGTGAAATAACCGGGCACGACGATGTCAGACTAGCAACCATTGCCGCACTCCGAAGACGGGGGTTCCTGCCTGCTACGATTAGACAGGTTATATCGGACGTAGGCGTGACCCCAGTCGACGCCTCGCTGAGCTGGGAAACTCTCTGCTCCTACAACAGAAAATTCTTGGACCTGGTGGCGAACCGCTACTTCTTCGTCTCAAACCCAATCAAGTTGAAAGTGCTAAATCCTCCAAAGTTGAAAGAAGCTAGGCTCCGCCTTAATCCCAGCAAGCCAGATAGCGGGGAACGCGTTCTTCCCATAGAAGGCGAGGGCGATTCACTAATTTTCTACATTTCGGGAGAGGACGCATCCGGATTGAAAGTTGGTGATAAATTTAGATTGAAGGACCTCATGAATGTCGAGTTGACCAAGCGTGGAACCATCGTGGAAGCCGAATTTCGCGGTTTGGAGGTCTCCGAAGTTCCAAAGTTTCAATGGGTTTCAGCTGGTGCAGTGGAGCTAGACGTGATCAAACCGGATGCAACATCAGAGCACGGTATAACCGAACCAACCGTTGCCGGACTTAGGGTTGACGAAATAGTACAGCTCGAACGTTATGGATTTGTTAGAATCGACGCTTTGCGTCCGAGATTGGTCACCGTATACGGTCATAGGTAGCCCAATTTTCTAACTAGCTTTCTTCTGGAACCCATTATACAACAGACTTTTATCCCGTAGCTAACATAAGGAATAACCAGCCACAACCGGTGAATGATGAGGTTGAAACCTGAAGGAGGTGTTTTGAGTGGCAAAGCCAATTTACGTGAGATTTGAGGTTCCGAAGGACCTGGCAGATAAAGTTTACGAGGCAGTTGAGGCAGCTAGAGATACTGGGAAACTCAGGAAGGGAACAAACGAGGTTACCAAGGCAATCGAGCGCAAGCAAGCGGTACTCGTTGTGATGGCGGAGGACATTGAACCCCCTGAAATCGTGGCCCATTTGCCCGCGCTTTCCGACGAGAAGGGTGTTCCTTACGTTTACGTCCCCAGCAAACGCGAGTTAGGGGCCGCTGCAGGCTTGGACGTTGGCACGGCTGCAATAGGCATAGTCGACGCCGGGCAGGCCTCGCAGGCAGTAAAGGAGATAACAGAGCGCATCAAAGAGCTTAAGAAGTGAATCTAATGCCCGCAGAAGAGCATCTCGGCTTTCCTGCCGAGGTAATTGAGCTGAGGTCTCGCACCGGGGTAACCGGAGAGATAATGCAGGTGAAGTGCAGGGTACTTGAGGGTCGCGACAAGGGGCGTATCATAACCCGCAACGTCAAGGGGCCTGTGCGCGTTGGCGACATTTTGATGCTCCGGGAGACCGATCGTGAAGCCAAAGAGATAAGGGTGCCTTAGATGCCAGTCGCGCGAAAATGTTCCTTTTGCGGTGGGCGAATAGAACCCGGCACGGGACTAATGCTAGTCAGACGAGATGGAACTATAGTGTTTTTCTGCTCGAGCAAGTGTGAGCATAACTTCGGGCTGGGTCGCAAGCCATATGAGATTAGGTGGACCGAGCGCTTCAAGAAAGCGGGGGCAAAAACCTGACCGAGCGAACTTTTGTCATGATAAAACCGGACGGCGTGTCAAAGGGATTGGTTGACGAGATCGTTAGGCGCATTCAAGCTGCCGATTTGCGCATAGTTTCAAAACGTAGGATGAGGCTAAAAAGAGATCTTGCCGAGAAACTATACTCTGTCCACGCGGGGAAGCCCTTCTTCGAGCGTTTGGTTAAACACGTGCTCTCTGGAGAAGTCGTAGCGATGGTAGTGGAGGGAAATAAGGCGATAGCTCATATGCGGGAGCTGATGGGCGCAACAGAACCGGCCAATGCCGCAAAGGGCACGATTAGAGGGGATTTTGCTAATAACATAACCGAGAATATAATCCACGGTGCTGATTCACCAGAAAGTGCAAAGCGTGAGATACCAATATTCTTCAAGGATTTGGTATAGCAAAGCTCAGAATCAGGAGGGCCCGTAGATTTTCACATGTATCCCGAGATAGGGGAGTTCACAAAATACACAGTCGAGTAACCGATAACTATGTTTAAAATGCAATATGAACGCCTAGAACTTGCCATTAGACACCTTACTTAAATTTTGGCGACAAACATAGCTTGGTGTTTTGAAATGCCGGAGAAAAAGGTTAGGCAGCCTTTAATTGCCGTGCTGGGCCATGTTGACCACGGAAAAACTTCGCTTTTGGATAGAATTAGGGGCACGACCGTAGCAGCACGCGAAGCTGGAGCGATAACTCAACACGTCGGGGCAAGCGAGGTGCCTGTGGATACCATCAGGAAAACTTGCGGCAGACTTCTGGAGAGGTTTAAAATAGATGTGAGGCTCACGGGCCTACTTTTTATCGATACCCCTGGACACGAGGCTTTTACAAATCTCCGGCGCCGTGGAGGGGCGCTCGCGGACTTGGCGGCTTTAGTGGTCGACATCAACGAGGGGTTCATGCCCCAGACTCTTGAATCGTTGACCATTTTAAAATTATATCACACACCATTCATGCTAATCGCGAACAAGATCGACCTCATACAGGGTTGGAGGTCTACGCCAAATGCTTGTTTTTTGGAATCCTTCGCGAAACAGCAGCACGATGTTCAACATGCGCTTGATGAAAAAATATACCAGCTTGTCGGTAAGCTTCACGAGCTCGGGTTCGAGTCGGAAAGATTTGACCGCGTCAGCGATTTCAGGAAACAGGTTTCCATTGTCCCAGCTAGCGCGAAGTCTGGGGAGGGGATACCTGAGATACTTGCAGTACTTGCCGGACTCGCGCAACGTTTTCTAGAGAAGGAGCTCACGGTGGAGGTCAAGGGCCCAGCGCTTGGGACGGTTCTCGAGGTGAAGGAAGAGGTAGGATTGGGCAAAACTATAGATGTGATAATCTACGATGGTACTCTAGCGAAGGGCGATATTTTCGCAGTGGGAGGGCTTGAAAAGGTTATAACAACTAAGGTGCGCGCGCTCCTCCAACCAAGACCCCTCGACGAAATCCGTGATCCCGAGGACCGATTCAACTCAGTTAAGAGAGTTTACGCAGCTGCGGGGGTAAAGGTGGCGGCGCCTAACCTTGATGGAGTTGTGGCCGGTGCTCCTCTAATGGTAGTCAGGGACATAACGGAAGCCGAAAAATTATGGCAGGAAATGCAACAGGAACTTGAACGCGTCAGGATAAGTGCTGATATAAATGGGATAGTCGTGAAGGCTGACGCATTGGGCTCGCTTGAGGCTCTCGAAGGACAGCTCAAGGCGAAAGGTGTGCCAATTCGACGTGCGGATGTTGGCGATGTCTCTCGTCGGGACGTGATCGAAGCATCGAGCGTTGGTAAGACGAACGAGCTGCTTGCGGTCGTGCTGGCTTTTAACGTCGGTCTCTTACAAGACGCACAGGCCGAAGCCGTTAACGAGGGCGTATCAATTATCGAGGAAGACATTATATATCGGCTTCTTGAGCGATACGAGGAGTGGTCCGGGAAGAAAAGAGAAGAAATCAGGGCGAGGCGCTTAGAGGGCTATGTTAGGCCCGGAAAAATCACCCTCAAAATTGGTTATGTATTCAGACGCAGCGATCCGGCGATTGTAGGCGTGGATGTCCTTGGGGGCGTTATTCGACCCAAGTTTCACCTTATGAATAGGGAAGGAAAACGGGTGGGAATAGTTCGTGAGATGCAGAAGGAGAAGAAATTGATTCAGGAAGCGAAGCTCGGAGAAGAGATTGCAGTTTCAATTGAAGGACCATTGGTCGGGAGACACATTCATGAGGGCGATGTCCTATATACAGATGTGCCGAGGGACCACGCAATTTCCATGAAGCGAGACCTGAGGGACTTGATCTCCGGCGATGAGCTGGCGGTTCTCGACGAGATAATCGCGATAAAGCAGCGTGAGGATCCGACTTATGGCGTGATGTAAAATTGCTAATTAACTTTATCTCACAAATAACCGCTTTTTGAGAAAATAACATTGAGTTGACGTTTAATTGTCTAGCCTCGAACGCTGGGTTCAAGTTCGAAAAGGCTTTATGCATTGTAAGGATAGTTGGCATGTTCAGTAATTTCATGGTGATGTGATGCCGTTCAAAGTAATCGTAGCGGACCCTGAGACTGGCAATAGCTATAAGCTTGAGGCACGCGACCCAGAGTCCCGCAAGCTGTTGGGGTTAAGGATTATGGACAAATTCGGTGGTGAAGTAGTTGGGTTATCTGGTTACGAGCTCCAGATTACCGGAGGCACCGACAAGGATGGATTTCCCATGCGCTCGGATATTTGGGGATCCGGAAGGACAAGAGTCTTACTGGCTGGAGGCACTGGATTTTCTCCGAGTAGGTCTGGTGAGCGCCGCCGCAAGCTTGTCCGAGGATCTAGAGTCTCTGAAGCAATCGTGCAGATTAATGCGAAGATAGTGAAGCGCGGAGAAAAGTCGATCGATGAAATAGTTGCTCCAAAGGAAACAAAACCAGCCTAGCTTACAGTAAACTACACGAGTTTGCGCCCAATCAGGGTATTTTTATTATTGTAAGGGGATTTGAACAGGGTGAATATGCCTCAGGCAGCTATTAACATAGGTTTGGTAGGGCACGTCGACCATGGTAAGACGACACTAACCGAGGCCCTATCTGGCGTCTGGACCGATGTACATAGTGAGGAAATACGTCGCGGTATTTCGATCCGTCTAGGATACGCTGACACGTCCTTCTGGCGTTGCAAGGAGTGTGGCCGCTATACCACAAAGGAGAAGTGTCCCTACTGTAGCGGTGGAACAGAATTTCTTCGCCGCGTTTCCTTCGTCGACGCTCCCGGTCATGAGATGCTAATGGCCACGATGATTTCAGGGGCCGCAATCATGGACGGTGCAATACTCGTCGTCGCGGCTAACGAGTTCTGCCCCCAGCCCCAGACGAAAGAACACTTGATGGCACTGGAGATATGTGGGGTGCGGAATCTAGTTGCAGCGCAGAACAAGATTGAACTGGTATCGCGAGAGAAGGTCTTGGAGAATTACCGTCAGATAAAGGAATTCCTCGCTGATACTCAATTCGTGGATGCTCCGATAATCCCAATTTCTGCTATTCACAGGGCAAATGTGGACAAGTTAATCCAATATATAGAGGAGCAAATACCAACGCCAAAAAGGGATCTCAACAAACCCCCCCGAATGTTTGTAGCAAGGTCATTCGACGTGAATCGACCTGGGGCAAGGCCCGAAAAACTCGCTGGAGGAGTCTTGGGAGGTTCACTACTTCAGGGCAAGCTTAAGATGGACGACACCATAGGGCTCTGTCCTGGAATAAAGGTTAGCCGCGAGGGCAGGACTAAATGGCAGCATCTTAGCTCCAAGATAGTTAGCCTGCACTCAATGGGGAACTCGCTTGAGGAAGTCATCCCGGGCGGCTTGGTTGGTGTTGGCACGCTACTTGACCCCTCCTTGGCGAAGGGTGACTCACTGGTGGGATCTGTTTTAGGTTTACCGGATAGTCTTCCCGAGGTGCTCGACACTCTTGAGCTCAAGGTCAACCTGATGAAGCGAGTAGTTGGCCTTCAGGAGGAGCTCGACGTGAAACCGCTGGTTACTGGGGAGGTAATTATGCTAAACGTGGGCACTGCGATGACGGTTGGCACAATTACCAGCGCGCGAGGAGACAAGGCCAGTTTAAGGCTTAAACTCCCAGTATGTGCGGAGCTAGGTGCAAGGGCAGCTATCAGTCGACGAGTAGCCGGAAGATGGCGCTTGGTCGGTTATGGCATTATTAGCTAAAGGTTGTTAACTTGCAAGTTATAGCGGACACTAGCTTTATTATGATACCTGGCATGTTTGGTGTTGACATATTAAGCGAGCTAAATAGGTTGCTCATACAGAGTTACGAGCTTTTAATTCCAAGTCCGGTTTTTAGAGAACTCATAAAAATTTCTAAGCGAGGAAAACCCAAGGAAAGATTGGCAGCGAGGGTAGGAATCAATCTGACCGGACGTGGAAAGATCATTAAAGTTAAAGGCCCAGCTGACGAAGCTATACTAAAACTGGCGGGAGAAAGAAGTTACATAGTTGGCACTACGGACTCTCTTTTAAGAAAGGAACTAAGGCGCCGAGGAGCAGTAGTTGTTTATTTAAGAGATAGATCTCATCTGGAAATGGATGGTCTAATTATAAAATGATTTTCGTGATATTAAGAGGTCATCCGTGATATCATTTCATACCCCAACCAAAGTATATTGAATTATGAATGATGCGAATACTATTGCTACCATAGCCATCAGCTTTATCAGTATGTTCAGAGAAGGACCGGCAGTATCTTTGAATGGATCACCTACAGTATCCCCTATGATGGTCGCTTTATGGCTATCAGATCCCTTTCCCCCGTACTCTCCAAACTCGACCCTCTTTTTTGCATTATCCCATACTCCACCGGCATTTGCCATGAAAACCGCCATTGGGAATCCCGTAACAAGGGCGCCTATCAACAGGCCAGCCACGGCTTTTACACCCACCAGTAAACCGATTATGATGGGTGCTGAGATAGCTATCATGGCTGGAACTATCATCTGTTTTTGTGCAGCTCTTGTTGTTATTCCCACTATTCGCGCATAATCTGCTTTGCCTTTGCCCTTTTTCAGGCCCGGTATTTTTTTAAATTGTCTTCTTGCCTCGATAACTACTTGTTGAGCAGTTATACCAACCGCCCTCATCGTTATTGAACAAAAGGCAAAAACTATCACAGATCCAAGGAACAGACCTACTAATAGTTGTGGTTCCATAATGTTAAATTCAATTGGATTACCAATGGCCTCTGATATTCTATCGTGATAAGCAGCAATTAACGCAAGTGACGTTAGAGCTGCCGATCCTATGGCGAATCCCTTGCCAGTAGCTGCCGTTGTGTTTCCGACGCTATCCAAAGCGTCGGTTCTTTTCCTGACCTTAGGGCTTTGGTGACTAAGCTCTGAGATTCCTCCAGCGTTGTCGGCGATAGGTCCGTAAGCGTCTGTAGCGAGTGTTACGCCGAGCGTGCTCAGCATCCCAACCGCCGATATTCCAATACCGTATAAACCTAAAGCGGGATTATTGGCACCGCCGGTAACGAAAAAACTGGCCATAATTGCTATGGCGACTGATACGGCAGGTACTAAGGTGCTTATCATTCCTAGTGACATACCGCTTAGAATTACGGTCGCAGGACCTGTTGTGGAGGATTTGGATACAGATTTAGCTGGTCCAAAACTGCTGGAGGTAAAGTACTCTGTGCTGAAACCTATCACGAGACCTGCAATCAGACCCGCGATTGTTGCATAAAAAACGCCGATGTATTCCATACCTAAAGTGTAATACACAAGTAAGAAAGAAATAATTGCTATTAGGATGGAGCTGAGATACACACCCTTACGTATCGCCCAAATTAATTCCGCAGGGGTTTCTTTTCCCCTTGTTCTCACACTGATTATACCAATAATTGATGAAAGAACTCCAACTGAGGATATCGCCATTGGAAGTGTTACCCCACCCAGGGAAAAGCCTGCGGCGGCCGCAAGCAGCATAGTTCCCACTATAGCGCCCACGTATGATTCATATAAATCTCCCCCCATTCCGGCAACATCACCTACATTATCTCCAACCTGATCTGCAATGACCGCCGGGTTCCTAGGATCATCTTCAGGTATTCCCGCCTCAACTTTTCCTACTAGATCAGCCCCCACGTCGGCAGCTTTTGTGAAGATTCCCCCCCCTACTCTAGCAAAGAGTGCCACCGAGCTTGCGCCAAGCTCGAACGTAACCATAGCGCCAGTTATTATCAGTATCCTTTCGACTAGTGGTAAGTATCCATAATACCAGTTCAGGAAGTAAAACCAGAAACTTAGATCCAAAAGGGCCAATCCCACAGCAGTGAGACCCATCCCCGAGCCACCTAGCAATGCTATCTTCAGGCCTTTGTTCAGGCTTTTTCTCGCCGCTTCCGCCGTCCTCGCATTTGATTTTGTTGAAAATTTCATTCCTATGTAGCCAGCTAGAGCTGAAAAAAAGCCCCCGGTAACAAAGGCGATGGGCACGAAAAGGTTAAGGAATCCTAAATAAACTAAAATAGATAAAAATAAAGCCATGCCAGCTATAAACACGGCCAAAACAGTATACTGCTTCTTAAGGAATGCATTAGCACCTTCCTCTATAGATTCTTGGATTTTTTTCATTTCCTCGTTGCCCCTGCTTTGCTTTAAGATGTAAAATGCTAGGTACGCCGTGAAGCCTAGTGCCAAAATGCTCCCTATGGGGGCAAGAAACATGAAATCCATCTTTTTCACCTTTCGCTCACTTGTTTATATTTACTTTTAAGTATTTTGCCCTGTTTATCTACTGGAACTATTTGGTTTTGCATCTCATCGGATAATAGTTAAAGATACTTATACTTGTTATCATGTCTTAATTTAGGAGATTGTAACATGATTGAGTATCGTGGGTATCACAATCTAGGCTCCGTCCAAGATGGACATAACTTTGGATGCCTCATAATCAGCCAAAAAAGTTTAACACCTAGAGATAAAACGGGTTTTCAGTCAGGTTAAAATAAATAATGAGGTGAGATGGACGTACAAAATATTAACAGTAGAGGACACGGTTCGCGTGCCACCAAATAGGTTTTCAGAGAAGCTTGATGACGTGATATTGGATATTCTCCGAAAGAACTACGGGGGCGTATCGGATAAGGACGTGGGCACAATCCTGAGCATCACGAAAGTAATAGATACCTCTGTCGGCAGGGTCATAATGGGCGACGGTGCTAGCTACCATGACGTGAGATTTGAGGCGCTTGTCTACAAGCCTGAGGTCAACGAGGTTGTCTTGGGTGAGATAGTGGAGATAGTGGAGTTTGGCGGCTTCGTAAGGCTAGGCCCAATCGACGGTCTGGTCCACGTCTCTCAAGTTATGGATGATTTCGTCGGCTATGACAAGAAGAAGGGCTCTCTTTACGGGAAGGAATCTAAACGCTCGCTTAAGGAGGGAGACAAAGTCAGGGCCCGCATCGTGACAGTTAGTCTGAAGCGCGGGACAAAGGGAGGCAAGATAGGGCTCACTATGCGTCAACCGAGTCTGGGGAAGCTTGAGTGGATCGAGGAAGCAAGAAAGGAGGCCAAGACTTGAGCACGAAGGCATGCCGAAACTGTAACCTTATCACAGACTCCAAAACGTGTCCGAACTGTGGTAATGCATCGCTTTCAGATGACTGGGCCGGGTATGTGGTCGTTTTAGACCCAAATGAATCTGAAATAGCGAGGAGGCTCAACATTACCAAGCCAGGAAAATATGCGCTTAAGGTAAGATAGACGACTGAGTTACTTCAAATCCAATTCAAATGCCGCAACGGGATGCTCAAGCTCGAAACCTACTATAACCTCGGGGTGGAGTTCTCCAACGATTACTCGACTTTCTCCGTTTACCAAGAACTCAGCAACCCGACCGCCTATGAAGCTCGGGCTTGAAGTTTCACGCACCCCCCATTCAATGCCAAGTTCTCTAAGCAGTGCCTCCGCTGCTGCCTTGATGTAGGTGAACCCAAAGTCCTCCCCAATAGCTACTGCTGCAACGCGTTTTACATTTCTTGCCCCGATTTCCGTTTTGGGGTCCAACACTACGATGTCGCCAACTTCAAAAACCCTCTGCGGCAGCGGGTTGCCTCGATTTTCCTTCAAGACCAAAAGCAAAGAGGGAAGCAAACAGCCCCTTATCATTGTGTATTCTTCCGATACTGGATTTGCAATTTCAGCCGCCTCACCATCTACTCTCATTAGTTCAAAGTTCGCACGCGGGTTGGTCAGGGTATATGTCATGGCTTCCATAAAACCCAGTCCAGTCATGACCCTTCTGGCTCTATCACTTAATTTCTCAACCGAGTCTCTCTCGCCTACCGTCAGGACTTTAGGAATGGTTAGCTCGAGGTTGTCGTAACCGTAACCTATCGCAATGTCCTCGATTATATCAATTTTGTGCATTATGTCTCCCCTGTAGGGTGGGATGAGGAGAGTCAGAAGTTCTCCCTTTGCCTTAGATACTCCATAACGCATTGCCCCTGCAATTTTTGCGACTTCATTGGGGCTAGAGCGGGTCCCTATCACCCTGTTAACCTCGCGCGCGTCTAGTCGAAACTTACGGGGCCGTAGGTCGGGGGTTGTTACGCGCCTACCAGGATACTTTATTATGGCAGACTTCAACTTGAACCCGCGCTCAGAAAGGCCAGTCATCATTATCTTGAGAGCTAAGTTAACCATATGTTCATCAAGTCCCGTTACGTCGATGAATAACCCCTTAGTATCCTCCTCTACGCGAGTGTCCTCACTGTTTATTATGGGGGGTATTGAAAGCACGACACCCTGTGAGTCTATCAGCAATGGAAATCTTGGCAGGTCCCTTATTATTGGGCCGTACTCTATGCCCTTGGGATGCTCGTGTAGAATCTCAGCTGGTGACATCTCTTGGCCGAGATCAAGAGGTATGAAGCGAATGCCATCTGGAAGAGTCGTGGTGTAGCGAAGAGGCGGATTGATCGTGTCTAGATCGTATACCCCTATAGAGCCCTTTCGACGGTTTCTACAAAGCGACGTATGTAGCTTCTCCTGTAACTGCATGAGGGACGTTATGACCGCGTCTGTTAACTTGACTCCTTCCACAACACCAGCGGCGATGTACGGACGAACTGTTTCGACGCTACGGTCGACCTCCACCGTGACACTAGACCTACTTACACCGTAGATAGGCATACAGGTTTCTATGCGCAAGAACCCCTTCAATGCCCTAGCGACGCCCTCGGAACTTAGCAAGTCGGGGCGGTTGTGCGTTATCTCTAATTTTATTTCGTCCCCTGCGGCTTCAGCCTCCATGCCCAACATGCTCAAGCGCTCGCAGAGCTTTAGCTGCTCAACTCGCTTGCCTAGTAGCCTGCATATGTCGCGGTAGCTCACGGTAATCGAGGGCACTAAACCATCCTCCTTGACTTAAGCCATTCGAGATTGTTGTTGAAGAGGTCCCGGATGTCTTCAATTCCCAATCGTATCATGCACAGGCGCGAGAACCCAATTCCCCAAGCGAGCACTGGATGCCGAATGCCGAGCGGGCGAAGCAACTCCGGCCTGAACATCCCAGCTCCAAGGACTTCAAGCCACTCTCGTTTCTCCGGGAAGTAAACATCTGCCTCGACTGAAGGTTCCGTATAGGGGAAGTACCCGGGCCTGAACCTTACCCTTGGGAGTCCGAGTTTTACCATTATTTGTTTGAGATACCCCATCATATCGCGGAGGGTAAGGTCTGAATCCATCACTATACCCTCAGCTTGGTAAAACTCCGCGAGGTGCTTGTAGTCGATCTTCTCGTGGCGGTAAACCCGGTCGATGCAGAAAACTTTTAATGGTGGGTCAGGGTGGGAGGCCAAGTATCTTACGGTGGCGGCCGTGGTCTGCGAGCATAACACAGTCCTACGGCTCACTTCCCCGTTGAATTTATATCTCCACCCCGTAGAACCAGCAATGCCGTGCTCGTGAGCCGAGGCCACTCGCTTGACTAGGGTAGGTGAAGGTAACTTGGCTTTGGCCGGCTTAGACAGCGATAAACTGTCGTGAATTTCACGTGCGGGATGATCTTGAGCTTGAAAGAGGGCGTCGAAGTTCCAGAACTCCGACTCCACTATCCTACTTTTTATTTCGGCGAAGCCCATCTCCAGAAGTATCTCCCGAAGTTCGTCTATTACCTGTTGTTGTGGATGGACTTTACCAGGATATATGGGCACACCCGGTGCTAATACATCGTAGCCTTTTAGTTTGACCTCCCGCCATCGCCCATTCAACAGAATATCGCGAGTTAGTTCGCTTACTTCCTCAACGAGCTCGAAGCCCAATTCAAGCGCCTGGTTTCCCAGATCGGTTAACTTCAACTCTCGCTGGGTTTTCTCCTCAACATCAACCAACTTTCTATCAACCAGAGTGCGGAGCCCACCCTTCGTCTCGGCAGAAAGCTCGTCGACTTTGTGGTCTCGAATGGCAAGCAAACCAAGCAATTTTTCTTCTTCGGATTCCCTGGAAAGGGCCGCACCGCCACCTGCGGTAACCTTCAAAAAGGTTTTCTCGTCTTTCTTTGTGAATTCGGCCCATCCCTTACGCTTGAGCCATGTCAGGGCAATGCTCCTTTGTTCCCCCATCAAAGCCGCGCGAGCAGCCACATCGTCAAGCGTTTTCGTGCCGCAGCCGTCAAGCGCCACAAGCATTCTGCGTTCGGGCAATCCACCACGCGCGTACATTTTGCCCTCAGGAGTAAGCGTGGCTCTTGATGTTCTCTCCTCTAGAATTTTCAAAAGCCCACTTTCGGATAAGCCGAGGGCTGCCCGCATCACGGTAGCCTGATCAAGGTTAGTTTTTAGGGCTAGGTTGTCAACGGTGGATTTGCCCTCAACCTGCCTAAGAGCGAGCAGGATTTTCTTTTCTTGAGAGCTCAACCCATCGATGATTTTCTTGATATCCACCCTCACCCCTCAGAGAAACAAGGAAAATTGAAGTTATGAGGGTTGCGGAAGCAAAAATTTGGATACAATCGCACGTTTGTTAGGGATACTAGCAGCTTTCATTTTAGAAACAGTTTTCAATATAATGAAGTGAGTTAAAAGCTCAGGCGAAGTCGTTTATTTGTACAGAACTTGGACTGCATAAGCATGAAAAGGCTTGGATTGATAGTCAACCCGATTGCTGGTATGGGCGGAAGAGTAGGCCTAAAGGGCACGGATAGCCCCGAGATCCTCGCCAAGGCGCGTCAGCTCGGGGCCGAGCCAGTAGCCCCTGCCCGTGCGATTGAAGCCCTGCGCGTGCTAAAGCGCGATCTAACCAATTTCGAGATATTTACATACCCAGCGGAGATGGGCGAAGATGAGGTTAAAGAATCAAAGCTAGCTGCCAAAGTTATTGGTAAAATAAAAACTGGAGCCACAACTTCGGAGGATACCAAACGTGCGGCAAAAGAGATGCTTTCAGAAGGGGTTGACCTTTTGATGTTTGCCGGTGGGGATGGCACGGCATCCGACCTGCTGGAGTCCGTAGGTACAAAGATTCCAATTCTTGGAATCCCGACTGGAGTGAAGATGCACTCAGCAGTTTTTGCAAACACGCCCGATATAGCGGGTCAGGTCGCGGCGCTTTTCTTGGACGAGGGGCTACCGTTGCTTGAGGCCGAAGTGATGGACATAGATGAGGACGCCTATCGAGAGGGACGGCTGATAGCGAAACTTAAAGGCTATGTCAAAGTTCCCTACGAGCCAGCGATGATACAGGCGACCAAGGAGGGCAGTTCAGGCTCCGAGCTAGCGGACCAGAAGGCAATCGCGCGTTGGGTCTTTGAGTTAATGGAAAAGGGAAGCATGTACATCCTCGGACCTGGAACCACTACTCGTGCCGTTGCTGAAGAGCTCGGTATTTATGACTCTACCCTTTTGGGTGTGGATATAATCAAAGACTATAAGCTAATCGCAAAGGATGCGAACGAAGCGCAAATATTACGGGAATTGAAGAACGATTCGGCAACTATCATAGTGAGTCCAATAGGCAGGCAGGGCTTCATCCTGGGCAGGGGCAACCTTCAGTTAAGCCAAAATGTGCTGAGGGAAGTTGGGAAAGAAAATATCTGGATACTTGCAACACCCAACAAGCTGGCTCTTACTCCTACGCTGAAGGTGGATACAGGCGATACTGAGCTCGACCGTGAGTTTCGAGGCTATATCCGAGTAATTACGGGTTATCGGCAGACGCGTATGTCGAAAGTCATCTGATGAGCTTTTTCCTGCAGTTTTTACAAAATGCGGCCTTTTTATTATCCACATCGCGTATGCTATTCGAAAAACACATGACACACCGTGAGCTAGAGCAATGATCGAGCCCAAATGTATGGCCTAGTTCGTGTATGGCTTCCTTTGTTGCCCGTTCCAAAAGAAGACAGGGGTTGGGTTTCTCATTGTAAAAGGGCGGGTAGAGGCGATGAAGAGAGACTAACGAGACTCTACCCGGGCATTGGGCTTGGCCGAAGATGAAATTGAGGTCGCGCGAGGATGTGTAGAGGTCATAGTTTGTTATTGCGAGCACTTTCTCATCGCTCACGCTAGGAACCCATTCTAGAACAATATCAGAATCGTACTGTTTTCGCAAGCTGTTAAAAGCTGCTGTAGGCATGTCTAATGATATACCAATATCAAAATTCTCGACGAATGGCATAAAATTTTTTTCGATTTCACTTTTTAGGGCATCCAAAAATCCGCGAGGAATTTTTCCGATTGCCACGATTTTGACTATCAAAACTACACCAATAGTATTTAAAGATGAGGCATCTTAACTGCATACACGAGCTTGATATGGTGTATAGAAATGGTTGAAAATGACCCTGAGCCGATCAGTCAACGCAAGCTTTCCGAGATAAGGGTAAGAGAAGTTATGAACAAAAAGCCACGCACAGTGAAGCCTGATACTTCCATTGACGATCTCCTAGAGCGAATGATGGGCCAAATAGAGGACTGTTTTCCAGTGGTCGACAGCGAACAGAAGCTTGTGGGTATAGTTACTGAAAGTGATTTGTTCCATGTGTTTCATCCTCCGACCCCGCGTTTCACCGTTGGCGGAGCTAGCATAAGGGATGCATTGAAATACTCTGCAAACACGGTCGATGGGATAATGACCAAACGTCCTTTTTTTGTAAATCCCAACATGACGATTGTAGAAGCTATGAACCTGATGGCCGCACATAAGCTTCGTCACCTCCCGGTGGTTGAAGATGAGAAGTTGGTTGGGCTGCTTTGTCTTAGGGACATAGTGGAACTTTATAGGATTTTGAGGTAGGCGCGTATAATGGAAGTTGAGATATCCTCAGTGCTTCTATACATGGCCATTTTTCTTATTGCGGCGAAGCTGGGGGGTGTATTGGCAGCAAAACTAAGGCAACCAGGAGTCTTTGGGGAACTCTTGGCGGGAATCTTGATTGGCCCCTCTGTCGCTGGGTTTTTGTCCCGGCGGTTGTTTGGCGTCTCGTTGTTCATCAACCCAGATGCTCCAGCAGGCCAGTTCATGGGCGTACTGGCTGAAATAGGGATAATAATATTGCTGTTCATAGCCGGGCTCTCCATAGATGTGGAGGAGTTCAGAAAATCGGAAAAGCCCGCGGCATTGGTCGCGGCGAGTGGAGCTGTTGTTGCGTTTTTACTAGGTTTCGGGGCGGCATCTATTTTTGGCTGGACGCCTCTTGAGGCGGCTTTTGCAGGAGGGATTTTGGTAGCGACAAGTGTAGGTAT
This sequence comes from Hadarchaeota archaeon (SeqCode), assembly GCA_964446015.1. Classification (GTDB taxonomy): domain Archaea; phylum Hadarchaeota; class Hadarchaeia; order Hadarchaeales; family Hadarchaeaceae; genus Hadarchaeum. The sequence goes on along the minus strand of CAYUMT010000001.1, from coordinate 10,793 downwards.
CACTGTAAGGACGCTGATGGAGATACGCCAGCTTCACACTCGTGTTGGCATGACAATTTTGGGTGCCGCGGTAATTGACGATGTGATAGGAATTATCATTTTGTCTGTGCTTTCTGGTGTGGCATTGGGGGGAATATCCGCTTTGGGCCTGGCAGAAACCCTCGCGCTGATGGGGATATTTTTTGTCGTTCTATTATTCATTGGTTTTCGAGTGATACCAAAGATACTCACATACGTCGGTAGAGTTCGTGTAGAAGAGATATTACTCTCTTCATCCTTCGCGATAGTATTTCTAGTTTCTGCACTTGCTGAGAGGGTAGACATAGCGGCCATAACCGGCGCTTTTCTGGTGGGTCTTATCATAAGTAAATCTCCAGTTGCCGAGTCGCTCAGGGGAAAAGCTTCGACAGTCGGGTATGGACTCCTGATCCCCATTTTCTTCGTCGAAATAGGGGTGCGGACGGAAGTCCAAGCACTCGGCGCGGTCAGCCTCCTGGCACTTGCTTTCCTAGGAATCGCCATGTTCGATAAAATAGTAGGTTGCGGTTTGGGTGCACTCATGAGCCGTTTTGGACCTAAAGATGCGCTTAAGGTAGGCGTCGGAATGATGCCAAGGGCCGAGGTGGCGCTCGTAATGGCCGCAATAGGAGTAAGAGCAAACGTTGTCAGCCCCTCGTTGCTTTCCATGACTGTAATGGTCGTACTATTGACTTCTCTAATCACCCCACCTCTCGTTAAATTTGCATTTAAAAAGTAAAACGGGTTGGAATAATATCAAGCGTTTTAAGTTAAGATGTAAATTTTATACGGTTGTGTTTATGTTTAAAGAGAAAAAATCAAATATTTTTATATTTCAAGCCAGCATAAAACATCAGACTGCTCTATCGCCAATAAGCCTTCAAACACTTAGCGAGTACAGTCGGGTTATGGCGGAGTTTTAAATTTGAGGTAGGCGCGTATAATGGAAGTTGAGATATCCTCAGTGCTTCTATACATGGCCATTTTTCTTATTGCGGCGAAGCTGGGGGGTGTATTGGCAGCAAAACTAAGGCAACCAGGAGTCTTTGGGGAACTCTTGGCGGGAATCTTGATTGGCCCCTCTGTCGCTGGGTTTTTGTCCCGGCGGTTGTTTGGCGTCTCGTTGTTCATCAACCCAGATGCTCCAGCAGGCCAGTTCATGGGCGTACTGGCTGAAATAGGGATAATAATATTGCTGTTCATAGCCGGGCTCTCCATAGATGTGGAGGAGTTCAGAAAATCGGGAAAACCAGCAACGATGGTCGCCGCGAGCGGAGTCGTATTTTCGTTTTTACTAGGGTTTGGCGTTTCGTCGGTGTTCGGCTGGACACTTCTTGAAGCGGCCTTTGCTGGGGGGATATTAGTCGCGACTAGTGTGGGTATAACCGTGAGGACTCTAATAGATGTGGACAGGCTCCACACCCGTGTTGGCATGACAATTCTTGGCGCAGCGGTGATTGACGACGTGATGGGTATCATTATCTTAAGTGTCCTTTCAGGCCTAGCGTTTGGGATTATATCGGCGCTTAGTCTAATTGAAACCTTTGCACTCATGGGACTTTTTTTCGCTGCTGTGCTGCTGATCGGTTTTCGTGTAGTGCCAAGGATACTCACATACGTCGGTAGAGTTCAGGTAGAGGAGATAATACTCTCCTTAACCTTCGCGATAGTATTTTTAGTCGCCGCCCTTGCTGAGATGGTTAACATAGCGGCCATAACCGGCGCTTTTCTAGTCGGACTAATCGTGAGCAAATCTTCAGTTATTGAACCACTGCGGGCGAAGGTTTCGACGGTCGGGTACGGGTTCCTGATTCCCTTTTTCTTTGTCGAGATGGGAGTACGTACAGATTTACAATCGTTGGGCGCTGTTAGTCTTTTAGCACTAGCCTTTCTAGGGGTAGCAGTGATTAGCAAAATATTAGGCTGCGGACTTGGAGCAATATTGAGTGGTTATGGAGTCAAGAACTCGTTGAGGGTTGGTATCGGGATGATGCCCAGGGCCGAGGTGGCGCTCGTAATGGCCGCAATAGGTATAAATGCAAACATTGTGAGTCCATCGTTGTTTTCGATGACCATAATGGTAATACTTGCAACAACTTTGATTACCCCGCCTCTCATTAAAATCGCTTTTAAAGGGCAGCAAAAAGAAAAATGAATTAATAAACATGGTGATAATACAAAAACGCTTTATTAATAGATGTTTTTACTCCTGCGTCAATTTTTTTCGATAATGATTCATTTTGAGATGTCTAAAATTTTCTCTATCGATTAGGAATACCAACTGAATTTTGGATTCATTTACAATTTTCATCTTCTAAAATTCCTAAATACATAGCATTAATTATAGAATGTACGGCTGAGAGGTTTTGGGGAACGGCGGATGTACAAGGAGATCTTTGAGGAGGAGATGGGGAGGAACACGGTCTTCCGAGATGCTAGCAAGCTAATGCCAGATTATGTCCCACAGTTATTGGTGCACAGGGATGAGGAGTTCCGCCAGCTAATCCGGACTTTCAAGCTTGTTCTGGAAAATAGGGCCAGCCAGAGGGTTTTAGTTACTGGAAGCGTTGGGGTCGGGAAGACGGCTTTAACTCGGAAGTTCGGCGTGGAGCTGGAGTCAGCTGCAAAGGACAGGAAGATGAACCTAGTGTACCTCCATATAAACTGTCGCAAGGACAAGACGTTGTACGCTGTTCTATCAAAAATCGTACAACGCTTCAACCCGAAAGAGCCATACCGCGGCCTCGGGCCGGAGAAGTTATTGAACGACCTTATCACCTATTTAAATTCACATGACACTTACCTTGTGCTCACGCTTGATGAACTCGATTTCTTCGTTGAACAAAATGGACCGGACCTAATTTATTCACTATCGAGGGCAGCTGAGGAGTCCGGCGGACAAAACCGTATAAGCATGATCGCGATCGGACGCGACAAAAGTTTCCTCCGTTCCACGGACGCAGCCACTCAGAGTAGCTTCATGCACAACGTCCTATCGCTTGACCGCTATAACTTAACACAGCTGCTTGATATACTGAAACAGCGTGTCGGAGAGGCCTTCAAAGCTGGCACTGTGGAGGAGGACACATTGGAGCTCATAGCTGACATAGCCTCCCGCTGGGGCGATGCCCGTTTTGCGTTGGAGTTGCTTTGGAGGGCAGGGATGGCTGCGGACAGCGAGGGTAAGGATTTGGCGACGCCCGAGCATGTGAGGAAGGCCAAGGCCGATGTGTATCCCGAGCTTAAGAGGGAGACCTTGCGGGAGCTTCATCTACATGAAAAACTTGTCCTTCTCGCCGTGGCACGGAAGCTGAAGTCATCAAGGCGGGCTTACGCATTTACAGGCGATGTTGAAAAGAACTATCGCGTGGTATGTGAGGAGTACGACGAGGATTCACGTAAACACACGCAGTTCTGGGAGTACCTGCAGAGGATGAATGGGTTGGGCCTAGTTGACGTTCAACCATCGGGGCCGGGGCAACGCGGCCAGAGCCTTAAAATAAGCATACAGGAGGCTCCGGTGGAGTGGCTTGAGAAGGAAATGGAGAGGCTGCTTAAGGGTCGCAAGTGAGCCTTTTTTCATTCAAGCTTTTACCTTTAGAGTTCAGAATTAGGCGGGGGCCGTGGGGTAGCTTGGCCCTAAAACTTTGGGGCCGTGTAAGGCAAAAACAGCTTTTTTGACCCGCTGGCGGGGGACTCCAGGCCTAATGAATTGCCCTTCAGACGAAAGCGGAGGCGATGGTTGACCCGTGAGGATGTGGGCCCACGGCTTTTTTCATGATATCACGCACCCTCTTATTCGAAAAAAGGGCAGAGGAAAGAAAACTGGAAGAGAGCGATGAGCTGTTCCGAAGGGCGATGAAAAAGTGGGACGCAACCCTCGCCTTCCCGTTCGCCCAAATTTGGGCTAACGGGGAACACCTTCCTTTTTCAAAGTGGATAATTGCCTCTCCCTCGCCAGCTTTGGTTATCGGAGTTCAAAACAGCCTTTTCGAGCAGGATTTTTCCATTAAACGCATTAGCACTTCAGATTGCAGTTCCCGGTGAGGAATATCACGCCCCTTCTCCCACACGCAGCTTAAGAGCTAAGAGAAACCCAAACACAATAGGGGATAACGTACCACAGATTTTTATATCTCACAGTCAGTATGACCAAGACATCAGAAAGTTCTTTGACGAAATCTTTTCTGGTCGCTATGTTAGGTCCGTCAGGCTCGAGTTCGAGAGGTACGAGCCGCCAGCAGCCAACTTTATTCTAAATCAGATTCGCACCTCTGATGCTCTCTTTGTATTGCTTGGACCAAACATTACAAGAGAACCCGCCACTAAAATATGGGTCGGGTTCGAAACGGGGGCGGCTGCAAGTATTCAACCGCCAAAGGAGATATGGGTGTTTGAACCAATTCAGTCTGCACCAATACCGTTTCCTGTCCCCTTTCTGCATCACTATATGCTCTATGATTTTTCCTCGCAAGAACATAGAGACTACATAACACGGGTGGTCAGATCTTACGAAGCTTGGATTCCAGTTTTGAGACAAACGCCTACTGGACTCGGTTTAACCCGATGCGGATACCGAGATTGCCAAGCACCATACTATCTTCATACTGATGTGAAAAATTACTCCTGCCCTGTTTGCAGACGACCACTAACACGCTAGCCCCGGCGTGCGGGTTTCGCGGTCTGTTTTCGCCCCTTCCGCCAAACCGCCGCTTTTGCTAAAGTCGCCCAATTTAAAGAGCCATAGAATGAATACGTATAAATATTTTATTAGTCGTAATTTTTATGGTGAAGAAATGGATGAATGGAAAATCGCGCCTCCGGGCTGGCTTGCTAAGAACTGTCCTCAATGCCATGGTAATAAACGTTTGAGGTGTCCTCAATGCAACGGGACGGGAATTGTAGAGAAGCAACCAGACATATTTCATTCCATGACATGGCAGAAGATAACGTGCCCAAGATGTGGCGGAGAAAGAACTTTACCGTGTCCAACATGTAACGGAAAAGGAGTAATTAGGGGATAATCAGAATTTCATAGGCATTTGTGGGGACGTCATAAGGGCGAAAAACGTCCTTACGCCCGCCCCTAAAGAGAGAAGGCGGTATGCCCCGTAAACCGTGCATACTGGGCGGTATGTCGCAGTTTTCGCGTGCGGACTTCGCCTTTTCTCAACCCATCGGGACAGGCTCGGGTCGAGAGCTCGCCCTTCGCCTCAGTCCCAAAAGCCTTCACTTTTTAGACAGCCTTACCGCCAGTTCCTGCAGCGTCATCACGTCCACGTTCACAGCTTTTAGTGCAGACGCGTAGCGCAACTTCTCGGACGCGCTCGGTACCACCCACACCGTGCCAAAAACCCGCAGGCGTTTTCTGCATTCCGCGGCGAACTTTGTCAAATCGTGTTTCAAACCGCTCTCGCACTCGATGGCGACGTGCGCCCTGCCCTATTTGATTGCCACGTCAGCGTACTTTTTCTCTGGCAGCGTCTCGACTTAACTCTGCAAACAGGGCCAGGGCGTGCTCGATGAGCGCTCGGTGGAAGGCGCCCTCGCCCAACTCGCGGACCCAGTACAGGACGAGCTTCTTTCCCCACCGGTTCTCCAAGTTTGCGCGCATGACGACGCCCGCGCTGAGACGTTCAAGAATTCTTATCTACAGGAGCCATGATATGCGACTTCCTGCAAGAAGTTTCAGAAAACTCGTATAGCTGTTCACAGATTCTCCTTTTTTTGTCAACTCGTATCTATTTCTTAATTCCGTGAAAAAGAAAAATTTTTTTCTTTCCATAGCTTCCCTGAATAAATAACCTTTTGAAACCAGCTCTTCAGCTAGACTATCCCCTTCTTTTAAAGAGTAATGATTATCTATTGCTTCCAATTCTTCGTATTTCAACGCTTTGCCTCCAGCGGCACAAAAGCCCCCATATTTTCGTCTCAACTCTTCCAACTGTTCTTGTTTCCGCCACATATTGTGTAATTTTGAAGACGTTCTATCCCTGTAAACTGCGGGTCTATACCTTGCCCCTGGAGGCCCATGCGCGTCTGGATCTATCCATCCATTGTATTCAAAACTCCATACCATCCGCGTCCCTCTAATATATCGCTCACCTCTTGGAGGATGATTTAACCGACGACGTATAGGTCTCTGGATTGTATATTCAATCAAAACTTCATTGACGACATGGCGAATATCCATAAGTGTGGGGGGCTTTGCCTGATACTTTAGCTCAAGAATTCTTACAACTTTATCTGAAAGGTCTTTAGCTGCATTTAGGTTTTTTACCACTCTAAAGACGGAGCCGAAAATCTTTTGTTTGTTGAAATCAATGACTAAGCCGTTGCGCCCTCGAACCTCTTTAATAGGCCCGCCGTTCGTCAAGGTTTGTCCCTTAGTTATTTCTCTTCCGCCGTTAAAAAGGATTGAGGAGTTAATTTTGGTTCTGGGGAGTAGAAAGTGAATATTGCCCAATCATAGAACCCTCAACCCTGCTTTCTCGTAAATCCGCTTCAACCGTTCAGGACTGAAGTCGGTGTAACGCCTCGCTAAAACTGAACGATGTACCCTCCCGCAGAACGCATCCACGTATCTATCCGCGACTCCCAACTCGCCCATCTCGGAGCAGAACCAGTCGCGCAACGTTTGAGGAGTTACCTTTACCCCCGTTTTCTCGCTTGCTTTCTTGAAGACTCCGTTTGTATGTCCCGTACCCTCAAACAAGAGGCCATTGGTAAGTCGTCCCTGTTTTCGGTATTTCCTGTAGGCTTCTTGAGCCTCCTCGTTGAAGAAGGAGTACCAGGTCCGTTTGGTCTTTGAATCCTTGCCAAGCGGGGCAAGCATTCTTTTCTCAAAATCCACGTCCTCAAGCCTCAAATCTAATATCTCGCTTCAAACGTCTTGCCAAAAGAATAGTTTAGTGGTTTAGGACAGGGAAGCAAAGAGTGAGTAAGAAAGAGCGGCGACCTCGATTTTCGTCATTTTCTCAGACACAGGAGTTAACGAAGGTCTGGTTCATCATCTTTTTTCTTTTCGCCCCACTTGTAAATGTACTGTCTGCCTCTCTTGTTCCAACTCCACAGAATGGGATGGTCTTTAATATTGGGGTAACTCTTCAGAGATCCCCATTCCACCTCGTATGAGTCCCTTACCTTGTGTTTCCATAAACGGAAGCCGTAAGTCACGGTTACGTTCAAGATCAGCCACAAGGTCTCCTTCGGTATCATTAATTCCGCCCTTTCCGCTGTGACTTTTTTTTCGAACAAATCCGCGCGTTTGTCCAGCAGGTTTTTAGCGAAGTACATGGGCTCTGCCGTTGTCTCGCCAGGATTAAGGTAGTCCAAAGCCTTGTCTTCTTCATCCAGTTTTTCGTCCTTGCCCTTCAAAGAAATTTCACAGCGAATTTTCATGTTCGACGCGGTATTCTTAGATATGTTGCTGACGACCAAGTAAAGCACGCCGGACTCAAGGACGTCTGGTCTGATGAACACGTCTTTCCGCGCCTTTTCCCCTGAAATCACCGCCGTGGTTATCAGGGGCTTGTAGGCAAGGCGAACTTGCCGGAAGACAAAGTAGATGAGTACAAGGTTCGCTAATACAAGCACGGTATTAAGAACATCGACCACCTCATCACCCTATCCCTTACATTCCTCATCTTTCGCTCTAAAATACTCTAGCCAGACAACGCTAGGGCGCGCCCCGCGATATTCGCGCGCATGAGGGGAGCAACAGAAATGATAAAAGAACCATGTATTTTGACCCCTGACTGCGGGAAAAATGGCGCCAAAAAGAGCTACCTAAGCAATGGATAGGAATACCCTGACTATTTGAAGACCAAGACCTTGGACTTGCTGATTAAGCAATGGGCCTCTGGAACGCTGTAGCGCTAACTGAACAGAGAAAAACAGAAGCAGCAATCCATAGGGGCGGCCAAGTTCTTTATGGTATGGCTTTTATAGAATTATTAGATTGCCTATGGCTGACGAGCCTCCCAAATTCAGGACACCGAGCGAAATAAAGTCAGACTTGGAATCGCTAAAGGATGAAATCGAAGAAGAAACAGAAAAAGCGAATCAAGATGCCACACATTTCCTGGGTGATTTGGATAAAACTGTGTTGAACATTGAACAGCAAAACAAGCAAAATGTCGACCAGCTGAACACAAAGGTAAAGAAATTGGAGGACGAGATAAGTCAGAGTTATACAACTTCTCGCGATGGTGTGGAAAATCTTTTAAACGGACTGAGTGAAAGAGCAACAGAATACTTCAAATACACCGTAATAGTGTTCTTCTTCCTCGTACTTGCCTCGGTATACTACATCGTTCCAAATGACCTCATGAGAGTGGCCCTGCTGATTATTTACGGCGTAGTTTCTGCAATCGTATACTACCGAGTGAAATATGAATTGGGATATGACTCGCAACTATTTAACGAAACTGTCAACTCTTTGCGAAGTGTTTCTCGTTTGAAGTCCTTTTCCAACCCAGAGCTGATTTACGCGGAGAAAGTACCGAGACTAAAAAAGCTGGCTCAGACCATTGGTAGTGTCCTCGCGTCTGTCGCAAAGGCCGTTCCCGGAGTTGACAAAGTCTACGCAGAAATCAGTCTTGTGACTAAATTTGAAAGAAAGGTTAAGGAATTTCAGTCTGCCTTAGATTATTACAATATTCGTTTCGAAAACGACGAGCTCTTCTTCAGCGAAATTAGAGAATCACCACCAGCAGAAGCCAAAATAACTGATGACGAAGCCACGTGGGAGGCATTAATTATCAAGAAGATAGTTTCAGAGATGACCAGTGGCGAGAAGGCAACTCCGGATGTTGTGAATCTGTTGCACAAAGAACACAATGATCAGAACACAGGTGCAATTTTCAGAAGAATTAAGGAAAATAAAAATTCGCTGAAAAACTTAGCGGCCGTTTTAGCCAATAGTAACAAATTGACTCCTGCCAGCGGGTCCTTGACCTACGGCATGGACGATCTAGTTGAAGTATTAGAGGAAGCACCAGATTTCAGTCTTTCTGAAATAAATAAGACAATTTCAAATTCACTACATCTTCTTGATTATGTCCAAACTTATAGTGATTTCTTAGAGAGGAATGACCTGAAGGTTGAATCGAAGCCCACTCTAAAACTAATTCTAAAGAACGTTGATGATAATCTGACTTCTTTTGAAAGACAAATTATATCCCTTTGCTACATATTTGGACTGAGCTGTCTCAAAACGGAGATTGCCACGAAGGAGTTGTTAGATGGTTTCGCGAAAGCTTCAATTCCAATAAAGTTCAATAGCGAAATCTCTTTCAGAAAACCCGCTTGTGAAATTGCCTCTACCGATACGATAGCCGTGGCGATTGTTCGCGCATATTATGAATTAAAGAAAAAACGGGGCGGAGATTTAGTTACGATAAAAGAATTAAAGAGGAACTCAGAGTTGATAAAGCGGTTCGCCAAGGATAGCAGCGATAAAGAATTCGAATTCTTACAGGCTGAACTTAAGGAAGGAAAATGGTACGACAGTACGTCTGACTATCTCAGAGCCCTAATAGAAGAAAAAACGAAGAAACTTGAGGAGGCAATAGAAAAAGTCCAAAAGTTTACAATACTAAAAGAGGCTGTTAAAAAGACTTTTGAAGAGGTAAGAATCGGAACGATTGAAAAAGCCATTGACGCGCAGGTATTTGGTGCTTATTTGATACTATCGAGCTCTTTCGAAGGAGGGTTGGCAGACATTATTGATTCTCTTTCAAAACGGAGTCTGGAAAAGCAACCTGCCGACAGATGGAATCTTAAGGACTCCATGGTGATTGAGGACGTGAAGTTAAAATACGGAGTAGAGCCCAAGTATGATTTTATGAAATATTCCAAAGGCACCTGGGTTGGTGTACTGGATAAAGGCGAATTGTTTACTGATTTCAGAGATAGCTTTATGGCCGATGTGAAAAAAGCATTGAAGAAGTCAAAAGAGGCGTTTAACATCGGTCTGGTAATCCAAAGAATCACGCCTTCTGAGTACAGCTTTGGTATTCTGGACAATGTGCCTGTCAATGTGTTCACTAAAGATTACGAAATAGCTCATTTCGTCGCAACGTTGGCCAGCGACCACGTTACCAAGGAAGAGCAAGCCAGCCTAATGACGTTCGACCGGGATGTCAATCTGTTAAAGATAACAGACACAAAATCAATTTTTGAGCTTGTTAGAGTAGAAAATGACGACATTAAATCAGGCGAAAGAGCGATTTTAAAGGGCCACGAACTGAAAGATGAGATTTTAAGGAGGCTGGAAGAAAAACTGGGGGCGAAATCTTTCGAGTCCGTTGCAACCGATTTGGCCAAGGGTGTCATAACTGAAGACGCTGTTTACAGTTCTGTTGTGAAAGCATTCGAGAGAGAATTGGATAGAAGCAATATATTCGCGAAGCGATTTGTTAATGTACTGAAACTGTTGGCAATTATTTATGAGATACAGAAGGGGTGAGCATACCCTAACTATTCAACCCCTGAGTAATTTCAACTTTGTTATTCTGATCTGGAACATAATCCGGAGTGGTGGTCTTTCACGCGAATTGGCTTAATTTTCCTCACTTCGGAACTAAAGGTTAAAATTTAACACATCACCCTTTTGTGATACTTCGCGCCCTTCTATTAAATCCCGACAAGCACGTCCCCCCCTGGGCTGCACTCCCATCAATAACGAGCGCCAGTATTCTTGCTTAAAAATAGCCGCCTCATAACATGATGCTGGGAGTATGGACTATCGGGCAAGTTCTTTTAATTGCCAT